>JAKSQE010000118.1 GCA_024404295.1 Oscillibacter sp. | reverse complement strand
CACGGAAGTAAGGTCGAGAACAGAAGCGTTTTAAAAAAGTTGCAGCGTAGCTTGCGCTTACCGTCGGCTTTCTCTGTTTGTTTCGACTCTTTTACTTTCATGCAGCTGAACCTCCTAGTGTTGCTGATTCTAAAACAAATCCCGGGAATTGACAAGGAATAAAACCAGGGAGAGGGCGGATGCCCTCTCCCCGTGTGTTGGTAAAAAAAGGTTAGTGAGTACGATTGTAGACGGACTGATAGCAGCGAGTAAGTTCGTCCATACCAAGAGCGGAAAGGGTCTTTGCATAGGCATCCCAGTCGGCTTCGGTATCAAGTTCACCGGTGATGAACTTGTTGCGATACTCCTGCCAGCCGGCCTTCAGGTCAGCCTGATAGAGATTGCGAAGTTCCGTCTCTTCCTCGGAGTAACCGCCGAGTTTGGGAACAGAAGCCATCTTCCAGGTAGCGTATTCGACCTGATTTGCAGTGTAACTGTCAACATACCAGGCCTGATCGTAGCTCTTGGAGAAATTCAGCTGGAGGTCAGTCTGAATGTGGGGCATCGGGATCTGGCCGCAGCCTAGAGGATTGATGCTCCAAGCCTGTCCTTCCGGTGCCGGCTTATAAACGGGGTTGTGGTTGGCATCAAACTCGAAGGTATTGCCGGGCTCGCCGCAGGCACGAATGATCAAAGCTTCGGGATCGGCGATGAGTGTATCCAGCCAGCGGGCAGCCAGTTCGGGATTCTCGCAGGTGGAAGCAATGCCGGCATAACGGCTGTAGTTGTTGTACATGGTCATGGTAGGCGTAGAATTCCACTTAGATGTCAGAGGTTTGCCGATGGAGTAGTATTCCTTTCCGGGATCAGCCTGACCTGCGGAAGTCAGATTGCCGTAGGAACCTGCGAAAGAACTGTACATGGACACAACGCCAACGCGGTCAGCGGTGACCTTCTCGGCCACGATATCCATGGTGTTGGTGGTAATTTCGGGATCCAACAGTCCTTCTTCGTAAAGGCCGTTCAGCCAGCCGAGCATGGCTTTCATGTTCTCGGTGGTATATTCGGGGTAAACCACACCGTCAGCACCTGCAGCATAGAAATCAGCAGACTCGATGGTTTCCACACCGAAAGCAGTACCGATGGAGGGCAGCAGCCATTCAACATCAGTGGCAGTGAAAATTATCTCATCATCCAGACCGTTACCATTCAGATCGCCGGCTTCCTTCATAGCACGAAGGACAGCTTCGAACTCTTCGACGGTCTCGGGAATTTTAAGACCAAGTTTATCCATCCAGAGGGTATTGAAGAGGAGGATGATACGGTTCTGCTGCGGAGCGGCAAAGCCAGGAACCGCATAGATGGTATTGTCACTATTGGTAATGATGCCTTTAAAGTTAACGTCAATATTATTGAAATAGGTCTCCACATTGGAGAACCAATCATTCCAATGGGGAGCGAGGTCGACCAGCATGCCGTTCTGTCCTGCGCTCAAAGTGGTCTGCTGCTGTTTTCCCATCATGACGATATCATTCAGCTTTTCGCCGGAAGCGAGCTTCGCAGCGATCAGGGTATCGAAATCGGCATAGGGAGCAACTTCCCATTCAATGTGGACGTTGGTATAGTCTTCCATCCACTTCCAGAAGAACAGATCATTGGAGGGAGGCAGATAGCTGGAGGACTCACCTTCCCAGGTGTATACGGTGAAGGTGGTCTTGTCTTTGCAGAGCCAGCCGGGATGTTCTTCCTTCCAGGACTCGTCTGCTGCTTCCTCAACGGGAGCTGCTTCTTTGACTTCTTCCTTCTTTTCTTCAACTACCTTCTCTTCAGAGGCAGCGGTGGGAGCTGTTGCCCCGGCACTGCATGCAACCAAAGAGAGAGACATAGCGAGAACAAGGAGGAGTGCTGTAAGTTTCTTCATTGTTTTGTCTCCTTTTTTATTATTTATTACGGACGGGGGTCCGTCGGTAATACATATTTCAGTCTCAACCCTTCACAGCACCGATCATCAGGCCCTTTTCCAGGTTTTTGGAAATGAATGGGTAAATAACCAGCATCGGCAGGACCGAAACGATAATGACGGCGTATTTGATCTGCAGGGCTGAGAGGATCTCCTCGGCAGTAAGTGATACAGTTTCCGACATTGCGCTCGCAAGACGGTTTTGGATGACGACCGCCCGAATATAGAGCGCAAGAGGCTGCTTTGACTTGTCCGTAATATAGAGCATAGCATCAAAATAGGAGTTCCAGTGCCCGACCACCATGTATAGAGTCAGAACAGCAAGGATCGGCTTGGAGAGCGGCAGGATGAGCTGACCGAAGATTCGGTATTCCGAGGCACCGTCCATCCGTGCGCTTTCGATCAACTCGTCCGGAAGGGACTCAAAGAAGGACTTTGTAATCATGACATACCAGGCAGTAGTCAGCATCACAACAACGATAGCCCAACGGGAGTTATAGAGATGAAGGAAACGGGTAACCACGATGTAGGTGGGAATAATACCACCGTTGAAGAACATGGTGACCATGACGAACTTTGTTACGAAATTACGACCCAAGAATTCCTTTCTGGAGAGCGGATATGCACAAAGTGCAGTGGTTATGACGCCACAGAAAGTGCCGACAACTGTGTACCAAATTGTATTTCCGTAATAGGTCAATACCTGACTGTCAGAAAGAACCTTTTTCACAGCAGTGAAATCAAGTCCGACCGGGTAAAGCCAGACCTCACCCCTGGCGGCCGCTACAGGATTGGAAATGGCCATGCTGAAGACGTAGAAAAGCGGGTATAACGTCACGATGAGGATAATCGCGACCAGTACATAGATGATGGCGTCGAATATACGATCGCCGAGAGTTTTTTTGTATACCATTTTGTCACCTCACCAAAGCGAAGAACCAGACAACTTCTTTGTGGCCTTGTTTGCGGAAACAAGCAGAACTACATTAACCACAGAATTGATCAAGCTGATTGCGGCAGACAGGCTGTATTTCTGGTTTTCAAGACCAGCACGGTACGCGTAGGTGGAAAGAACATCGGCAACTTCATAGGTGGAGGGCGTATACATCAGGATGATCTTCTCGTATCCTACGGTCATGATGTTACCGATACGCAGAAGGAGCATAATGATGATGGTAGGCAGGATGCAGGGTATAGTTATGTGGAAGATGTTCTTTAAACGAGTGCTGCCATCAAGAGCGGCAGCCTCATAGAGGTTGGGGTCAATACCGGAGATTGCTGCCGTGAAAACAACAGCGTTGAAACCGGTATTCTGCCAAATTCCGGAACCGATGTAGAGCGGACGGAACCATTTACTCTCCGCAAGGAAGTTTATTTTTTTTCCGCCGAGCTTTTGGATGACCATGTTGACCAGGCCGTCATCCACGGAGAAAACGCTGTATATGATAGCAACAATGACCACGGTGGAAATAAAATAAGGAAGCAGAGAAATGTTGGCGGTCAGATTACGGAGCTTCTTAAAACGGATCTCATTCAAAAGAAGAGCAAAGGCAATGGAAATCGGGAAAGAGATCAGAATGCTCAAAATGTTGATGGCAAGCGTGTTGCGCACCAATCTGGGAAAATTCGGGTTCCTGAAAAGCGTTTGAAACCATTTGAATCCTGCCCAGCGAGATTCACTGCTGATAAAGGGATCACCAATCTTATAGTCCTGAAACGCAATGGCAAGTCCATACATAGGCCAGTAGCGGACGAGCAGAAAAAAAGCCAATGGAATCAGCAACATAACCCAGTAAGGAATCTGCGAGCGAATCTTGGCAAGTCGCTTGCTATTCCGCATCCGCGTTGCTTTCCCCTTTTGTGTTTTCGCGTTTTTTTTCATAATCATTCCTCCGGTTTTTCCGTTTAGAAATCCCTCAGATCCATGGGAGCGATGGGACGTGCCATTTCCTCGGAAACGTACATGGTGCCCTTTGTGAGCTGGTACAGAGATGCCGGAACTTCTTGCATACCGGTCCGTACAGCTGCAGACGGGAGATCATTCTCTCCCAGGAACTGTACATG
>JAKSQE010000117.1 GCA_024404295.1 Oscillibacter sp. | reverse complement strand
CAGAGAAAGGGAAGAACCCATTGCATCATAGCAAATACTTCACCCCCGCATAGAATAGAAAGGCGGCAAACAGCCATTTCAAAAAGGTTGTGGACACTTTCCCGTATAGCTTCCCGCCGATAAAACCACCCAATAAACCGCCTAAGAGATACGGCAGGGCAGTCAGCAGGTCAATGCTTCCTTGAAAGAGGTATACGGCGGCTGAAACGAGACAGACAGGGAAAATCACACCCACACAGGTGGCATACAGCTTGCGGGAAGGCAGATTTCCCCAACGGGATACGATGGGCAGAAAGACCATACCGCCACCACCGCCAAACAACCCATTGGCAAGTCCCGCTGCACCGCCTGCGATGCGGGCAGGCCATTTTTTCTCCATGCGATACCTCCAAATTGATGTAGGACTTTGGGAATGTGATTGCAATTCCCAAAGCCGCAGAGGGTTCTTACTTTAACTCGAAGCTTTCGCAGTCAGTGCACTTAACCTCGGTGGGGTTCGTTTCGTGGGTGCCCACCTGAATGGCATTCAGACCGCAGTAGTTGCTGTCCTGGCAGTGATGGGTGCAGCTGGTGACGGTGCACTGAATGCTCTGGTTAGGGGTGCACTCGCAGCCGCCGTTGGTACAATCCTTCATGAAAAAGTTCCTCCTGCATGAGAAATTTTACGGCTTTCGCCGTTAAGTAGTATGTACCGTTGGGGTGGAAGTATACAAAAAACGCACCTCAAGATGAGGCGCGTTTTTATATATCATTTATGCAGTGGTATATGAGACTAAATCCCCAAAATCATGGTAGCAAAACGGAAGTAGATCAGCAGGGAGATGGCGTCCACGATGGTGGTGATGAAAGGGGATGCCATGACCGCAGGGTCAAAGCCCAACTGTTTGGCAAACATGGGCAGGGTGCATCCAACAACCTTTGCACAAATTACAGCGCAGACCATCGTCAAACAGATAACGAGCGCTACAGTTACGGTGATCGCACTATTGTGGAATAGGAGGCGATCCACGATCATCAGTTTTCCGAAGTTGGCAACGGCCAATGTCAGTCCGCAGACAGCGGCTACACGAATTTCTTTCCAAATTACCTGCAATAGATCCGAAAATTCAATTTCACTCAGGGAAATACCACGAATGACCGTAACGCTGGCCTGACCGCCGCAGTTACCACCGGTGTCCATCAGCATGGGGATATAGGCAGTCAGAATGGTGCAGGATGCCAACGCAGCTTCAAAACTGGAGATAATCTGGCCGGTAAAGGTGGCAGAGACCATCAACAGCAGTAACCAAGGAATACGGGCCTTAAAGGTTTCAAAGGTGGTGGTTTTCAAGTAGGGTTTTTCGGTGGGCAGAATAGCTGCCATCTTCTCGATATCCTCGGTAACCTCTTCCTGCAAAACGTCCATTGCATCGTCAACGGTGACGATGCCCACCAGACGGTTTTCGGTATCCACCACAGGCAAGGCCAGATAGTCGTACTTACTCAGAGCACGGGCCACCGCTTCCTGGTCATCCAGGGTTTGCACGGAAATATAGTTTTGTTCCATGATGTCGGCAATGATGTCGTCGTCGTCAGCCAGCAGGAGATCGCGGATGGATACGAAGCCCAATAGATGACGATCGTCGTCAATAACATAAGAAACGTTGATGGTTTCCATGTCAAAGGCGTTGCGGCGAATGCGTTTAAGCGCATCTTCCACAGTCATGGAACTCTTCAGATCCACAAACTCTGTGGTCATAATGCTACCGGCAGAATCCTCGGGGTATTTCAAAATTTCATTGATGCTCTTTCGGGTTTCAGGATCTGCGTTTTTCAAGATTCGCTTTACCACAGTGGCGGGCATCTCTTCCACGATATCCACTGCGTCGTCCAGATACAACTCATCCAAAACCTCTTTCAGCTCGGCGTTTGAGAAGCCCTGAATCAGCATTTCCTGCTGGTCGGAATCCAGTTCAACGAACACATCTGCCGCCAGCTCCTTAGGCAACAGGCGGAAAATGACAGGCAAGTAGTGATCTTCCGTACGGGCCATACCCTGTGCAATATCCGCTGCCTCCAGAGGAGACAGAAGAATTCGGAGCTCGGCGTATTGTTTTCGCTGGACCATATCCTCTAAGTGTTCTGCAAATTCACCAAAGTCCTCGTGATCAAACATACAGCACGGCCTCCTTTCCTGTGTACGAAAACAAAAAACTGATCGCCCTATCCGGTACGATCAGAGAATGTACATTGCCGAGAAGCGCCCCCGCAAGGGAGAATCTCCAACCGTTCAAGCTTTAGCATCACAAGGCAGTGAAATCGCATTAGATGATACCTTGTTGTTCGATATCACCTGCTCAAACCCTCTCATGATGTCTCCATCACTCCGCGGCAGCGATCCGTATCCCTGTGGTAGCCTTACCTACCGGACGATATAATATTTACAATATCATATTATGCTAAAAAAATGCCACTGTCAACCCATGAAAGGGGAGGAATATGAGATTTTTTTTGCTCGAAATTACGTTGGGAATCAGAGTGTTCTTTAGTTGACATTTTTGACATAAAACGGTACAATATACGTTCAGAATACACCGCATTTGCGAAACGATACATGAGAAAAGGATGTAACGATTATGGCACAGGACAAGAAAGTTGAACAGATCACCAGTATGGAGGACGATTTTGCCCAATGGTATACCGATATCTGCCGGAAAGCAGAGTTGATCGACTACGCCAGCGTGAAGGGCTTTATGATCCTGCGTCCCTATGGCTATGCCATTTGGGAGAATATCCAGCGCCTGATGGATGCCGAGTTTAAGAAGACCGGCCATGTGAATGTGGCAATGCCCGTTCTGATTCCTGAGAGCCTGCTGAAAAAGGAAGGTGAACTGGTCAACGGCTTTGCGCCTGAGGTGGCATGGGTCACTATGGGCGGCAGCGAGAAGCTGGAAGAGCGTCTGGCTTTCCGCCCCACCTCCGAGACCATGTTCTGCGATCATTGGTCTCAGGTGCTGCACACCTATCGTCAGCTCCCCATGCTGTATAACCAGTGGTGCTCTGGCATCCGCTGGGAAAAGACCACCCGCCCTTTCCTGCGCAGCCGTGAATTTTGGTGGCAGGAGGGTCACACCATCCACGAGACTGCCGAGGAGGCTGAGGCTGAGACCGAACAGCAGCTGAATTGCTACGCAGATTTCTGCCGTGACGCTTTGGCAATGCCTGTGGTCAAGGGTCGCAAGACCGATAAGGAGAAGTTTGCCGGCGCAGAAGCGACTTACACCATTGAGAGCATGATGAAGGACCGCAAGGCTTTGCAGTCCGGCACCAGCCACTACTTCGGTGATAAGTTCTCCCGTGCGTATAACGTAACTTTCACCGGCCGTGACAACAAGCTACAGTATCCTTTCCAGACGTCTTGGGGTTCTACCACCCGCTTGATCGGTGCCGTCATCATGACCCACGGCGACAATAACGGTCTGGTGCTGCCTCCCGCTATTGCTCCGATTCAGACGGTGGTCATCCCCATCGCCCAGCACAAACCCTGCGCTCTGGATGCTGCTGCGTCTCTGTGTGACCTTCTGACTGCCGCCGGTATCCGCTGCAAGATGGACGATTCCGACAACTCACCCGGCTGGAAGTTTGCCGAGTACGAGATGAAGGGTGTGCCTCTGCGTGTGGAGATCGGCCCCAAGGACATGGAGAAGGAGCAGTGCTGTATTGCCCGCCGCGACACCGGCGAGAAGGTATTTGTACCTCTAAGCGAACTGGAGAGCAAAGTGGCAGAGCTGCTGCAGGACGTCCATGACAACCTGTACGATATGGCCGCCAAGAATCTGGAAGACAACACTTTTGACCTGAACTCCTGGGAAGAGGTCAAGGAGATGGTGGACACCAAGGGCGGCTTTGCACGCACCAAGTGGTGCGGTAAGCTGGAGTGTGAGCTGGCTATGAAGGAGAAGGCCGGCGTGTCCTCCCGCTGCATGCCTCTGCAGCAGAGCGGCACCGAGGGTGTCTGCCCTGTGTGCGGCGAAAAGTGTACTACCGATATTTACTGG
>JAKSQE010000116.1 GCA_024404295.1 Oscillibacter sp. | reverse complement strand
AGTTATGAGTACGATTTTGCATCATGTTTGATTGTCCTTTCTGTATTTTTGATTGTGAATTGTATAATTAGTGCTTAATATTACAAAATGGATTCAAATTTATAAGGATTACTCCAAAATGACTGCACCCTTTTCCAGTTCTGCCAGGCCGGTCTGAATGCGGTTAATGGTGTCGCTCATGGGCAGCTTGGTCTGCTCGCCGGATTTCATATCCTTGCAGGCCACCACGCCGGCGTTGATCTCATCCTCGCCCAGGAAAATGACATAGGGGATGGCCAGCTTGTCGGCATAGCTCATCTTGGCCTTGAACTTCTTTTCCTCGCAGTGCAACTGGGCACGGATGCCGGCCTTGCGCAGTTCGGTGGCCAGAGAGATGGCGGGAGCCAGATCGTCGGTCATGGGCAGGATCAGTACGTCAGCAGGAGCGGTGGGCAGGTCGGGGTTCAGCATTTTCTGCTCACCCAGCACGTAAAACAAGCGGGTCAGGCCGATGGAGATGCCCACGCCGGGGAGCTGCTTGTCGGTGTAATACTCGGCCAGATTGTCATATCGACCACCGGAGCAGACAGAGCCAATCTCGGGGTGATCCAGCAGCGTGGTTTCGTAGACGGTTCCGGTGTAGTAGTCCAGACCACGGGCAATGGTCAGATCCACCGCAAAGTTTTCGGCGGGAACGCCGAAAGCGGACAGATGCTGCGTGACAGCCTTCAACTCAGACAGACCCTCGTCGAACATTTCGCTGCGGCCCAGATAGCCCTCCAGAGCGGTGAGGACCTCCTCGTTGCTGCCCTTGATGGCGATAAACTTCAAAATTTCGTCAGCATCTGCTGCGCTGACGGCAAAGTCCTCTGTCAGAATGGTTTTGACCTTATCGGCACCAATCTTTTCCAGCTTGTCCACGGTGCGCATAATGTCACCGGACTTTTCGGTGAGACCCAACATGGCATAGAAACCATTGAGGATCTTTCGGTTATTGACCCGAATCTGGAACCGCTTTAATCCCAGCGTGGAGAAAGTCTGATAGATGATGGCGGGAATTTCTGCTTCGTTGAGAATAGCGAGCTTGCCGTCACCAATGATGTCGATATCTGCCTGATAGAATTCACGGAAACGTCCGCGCTGTGCACGCTCGCCGCGATACACCTTGCCGATTTGGTAACGGCGGAAGGGGAAAGACAACTCGTTATAGTGCAGAGCCACATATTTTGCCAGAGGAACGGTCAGGTCAAAGCGCAGGCTTAGGTCACTGTCGCCCTTCTGGAAGCGGTAGATCTGCTTTTCGGTTTCGCCGCCGGCCTTTGCCAGCAAGACTTCGGAAGCCTCGATGGCGGGGGTGTCCAGAGGGGTGAAGCCGTACAGGGAATAGGTTTCGCGGAGGGCTTTCATGATCCGCTCCATCTGCTGCTGGGGTGCGGGCAGCAACTCCATAAAACCGGATAGCGTCCGGGGTGCCATTTTTGCCATAGTGTATCTCCTTTTTCAAGCGTTCAAAGAAGAACGCTCTGTGTTTTTTAGATCGAGGTAGGTGACTGCCAATATAGGATTGGCGGTCTGCGCAAAAAAGAATGCTCCCGTCCCATTTTTTTGGGACGAGAGCGTCAAGCGCTTCGTGGTGCCACCCAAATTCAAGGCGCAAGGCGCCTCCTTTGGTCTCCTGTTACGGGGAGGGAGCCGTGGACATTTCTGCCCCCGCTCCACCGCTGTCCTTCGCCAAGTCTGTCTGAAAGCACTCTCAGCATTGTGCTTCTCTCTGTGCAGAAGAATAATTGGTTACTGCTGCGGTGTCATTGCGGTGTTTGGTTGTATCGTTTCGTGGGAATGCTCAGGCGATGGGACGATTCCCTGCGGGATTTACAATGGAACGCCAATCCAGATCGCCACGAGCCAAGCCAAGAACCAACATTTCTGCTGTGGCGATGTTGCTGGCAAAGGGAATATTATTCTGATCGCACAGGCGGGAAAGATAAGCGACTTCGCCGCTCATTTCCTCGTTGTTAGGATCGTTAAAGAAGAGGACCATATCAAATTCGTTGTAAGCGATGCGAGCGCCAATTTGCTGGTTACCGCCATGGGCATAGGAGAGGAAGCAGTGGACGTTCAGGCCGGAGGCCTCGGCGACCATGTGGCCGGTGGTGTTGGTTGCGTACAGGTTGTGCTGAGAAAGAATGCCGGCATAAGCTGTGCAAAACTGTACCATCAGGTCTTTTCTGTTGTCGTGAGCCGTGATTGCAATGTTCATAGGGGTGCTCTCCTTTCTTTATTTGATCCGCAGCAGCGGCGTTTTGCCGCCCTGCAGTCTGATCGCAATGTTACGGTAAGCTGCTGCCGCACCGTCTCCGCTGCTGCGGAGAAGCAGGGGCAGATTCAAGTTCATGGCCAGAGGGAGATTGTCATCCTCGGGCACAACGCCGATCAGGGGAAGACCGGCTTTATCAATGGCATCGTCGATGGTTGCGTGCATACTGCGCAGCATTTTTTTGCGGACGCGATTTACGACCAAGTGCAGGGAGCCGTTTCCAAAACGATTTAGCTCCATGACGGTGTGCTGTGCGTCTCGGAGGGAGGTGGCGTCAGACGTGGTGACGACGATGCAGCGGTCTGCGCCACAGGTAGACAGGCGGAACCCGCCGCCCAAGCCCGCCGGGGCGTCTAACAGGCAGTAATCGAATTGCTCCCGCACCTGTTCCAACAGAGATTTCATCTCCTCCTCGGTGACCATACGGCCCCGGGGACGCATAGGTGCTGTCAGCAAATAAAGGCCGGGAATATCGGGCTGCCCCACAATGGCGGATTCCAGCGAGCAGCGCTCCTGCGCCACATCAGAAAAATCCATCAAAGCCTTGTCGGACAGGGCCAGAGCCAAATCCAAGTTGCGCAGCCCGATGTCACAGTCCAGACACAGGACTTTTTTTCCGCTCATGGCAAGAGCGGAACCGACACCGGAGACAAAAGAGGTCTTACCTGTGCCGCCTTTTCCGGATACGACTGCAATACATTGTCCTCTCACCAGCGACGACCTCCTTTGAGAAAATAATCATACCATGATTTTGTGGCGTTTTACAATGGGGTTTTCTTAATTTTAGCAAAAATTCTGGGATATTTCGCAGGAGTTGGTTTTACTTTTCGAATCATGACCAACCGGTGGCGAATGTCGGTATTCGGAATGGGATAATCGAAAACCTTTTCCAGTTTTCCGCCTAAAACGGCAATGGCTTTTTTGGCCTGTTCCAACTCGTCATCGCTGTCCACCGCTTTCATGGCCAGAAAGCAGCCGCCAACCTTAACCAATGGCAGGCACAGCTCGGACAAGACTTGCAGATTAGCCACCGCACGAGAGGTAGCAAAGTCAAATTGCTCCCGATGCTGTGCGGCAAATTCTTCGGCACGGCTGTGGACACACTCGACATCGGTCAACCCCAGGTCTGCACAGACTTCTTTCAGAAAGTCTATGCGCTTATTGAGAGAGTCCAACAAGGTCATGTGGATGGAAGGCTCCAGAATTTTCAAGGGCATACCGGGAAAACCGGCACCGGTTCCGACATCGACCACGCTTTTTCCTTTTAGGTCTGCCAACGTCAGAAGCGCGGCACAATCCAGAAAGTGCAGCGTGGCAATTTCACTGGGCTCGGTGATGGCGGTGAGGTTCATGACCTTGTTTCGCTCCACCAGCGCATCTGAAAAACGCAGCAGGGCGGGGATGCCCTCATCGGGCAGCCCCAACGCTGCAAGACCCGTCTGTAAAAGACGTTCCATTACTTATTAGCCAGCAGATCGCGGATCTCGGTCAACAGCTTCTCCTCAGCAGAGGGCTCGGCGGGAGCGGGCTCCTCAGCAGGAGCTTCTTCTTCCTTCTTCTTCAGGGAGTTGATGGCCTTCAGCATGCAGAAAATTGCGAATGCAATGATGATGAAGTCCAGCACGACGGAGATCAGGTTACCGAAGTTGATGGCGATCTCAGGGGTAATGACCTCTTCGCCCTCCATAATGGCAGCCTTCAAAACCCACTTCCAAGCGGAGAAATCGATGCCGCCGGTGATCAGAGAAATCAGGGGCATGATGATGTCGTTGACCAGAGATGCGCTGATCTTACCGAATGCGCCGCCGATGACAACGCCGACTGCCATATCCAGCACCTTTCCGCGCATGGCAAAGGTCTTAAATTCTTCC
>JAKSQE010000115.1 GCA_024404295.1 Oscillibacter sp. | reverse complement strand
ATCCTGGGCTAATCTATCGCATACGAAAGACACCGCTGATGCGGTGTCTTTTTTTACCCTTTTGCTGAACGAATCAGTTTTCCATTCTCCGGTGGAATGCCATTCAACTGCAAAAGTTCCTCTACCGTTACGAATTGATACCCTTGCCTTTCCAGTTGATCAATAACTTGCAGAGCAGCTTCTACAGACGTAGGATAAATGTCGTGGAGCAATATAATGTCTCCCGGCTTCACCGCACCCAAAATGGCATCCACCGCCTTTTCTGTATTCCGACTCTTCCAATCCTCCGGATCAACGGACCATTTCACCATGGGTACTGTAATTTTCTGTGCAGTCGCCTCATCGATAATCCCGTAAGGCGGACGAAGCCAATGTCCGCTTTCTCCCGTAATTTCGATCAGAAGCGCTTCCGTTTTCCGTATCTGCTCCAAATGAGCCGTTATATCTTTCCCTTCCAAACGGACATGACCCCAGGTGTGATTGCCGATCTGGTGTCCCTCTCTCTGCATCCGCAAAACCAGATCTTCGTTGCCGGGTATCTCCTCTCCTACCAAGAAAAACGTGGCGCTGGCTCCGCGTTCCAACAGTCCGTCCAGCAAAAGCGGCGTAGTGCTTCGTTTTGGTCCGTCGTCAAAGGTCAATGCCACATATTTAGTAGGCTCTGAGAGTTCCACGGAGGCATCTGCCGGCAAAAACGGTTCTGCACCTAAGGACTCAAAAACGATCAACAAAATAAAATATGCAAAAAATGACAGCAGTTTCCGCATTTGCGCTCATCCCTTCCCGAATTCAAGGGTAGTTTGCGCGTTTTTCGGCGAAAAACTGCTGTCAAAAATTTGGTTAATTAAAAATTGTCCGCAGAAGCAAAATCAGAAGAACCCAGGCAACCACGTTCAACAATACCGGAGTCGTCTTAGCCGGCTGATTTTTTTTAGAAAAATTTCCAGTTCGATTCTTTGCCATCTCCAGATAAGCATTTTTCACCAGATCTTTATCTAAGCCAGCCTTTTTCCGCGCCTTATTCTCCTCATGCAGTTCTGCATGGACAAATGAACCCTGATGGTTGTTTTCGTTTAGTCCATCACTGCGTACCACACTGCCATCAGCCGCGATCCGCACGGTTCGCTTGGGCTGATTGAATGCGCCACACTTGGGGCAAAAATCATCGGTGTCAAAATTATAGACTTTTCCGCACTCGTAACATCTGACTCGTCGCATAGGTTCTCTCCTTTCCTGTCTTCCATACCGGTCACTTTCCATAGGGCCGTACGGAAATTTCTCCCGTCCTCAGGACGCGAATCTCTCCTGCAGCGTCCTGCACCACCAAACCAAAGTGCTTATCCACATCCAGAACCGTCACCACTTCCGGTACTCCACCCATTGGCAAAAGCCGAACAGGCTTTCCAATATGAGCACAGCGCGAGCGATAATCCTCCACGCAGCCTTCCCAATCGTCCGACAGCAGCGCATCATAAGCTTGATCCAGTTCCTCGATCAGCGCCGCCGCTAACTGTGGGCGAGACACTTTCCTGCCGGCAATTTGCTGTAAGGATGCAGCAATTTCCGCCACTTCGGGAGTAAAATCTTCCGCTGTCTGAGAGACATTGATGCCGATTCCCAATACAACAGCAGGTTCCCGCTGAGGGCTTGTGACCAACTCCGCCAAGATCCCGCAGATTTTTTTCTCTTTCAACAGCAGATCATTCGGCCATTTCAAAACCGGCCGAAGTCCGCAAACTCGTTCAATACTGCGGCACACCGCAAGGCCTGCCATAGCCGTAAAAGGCATCATCTGCTCGCCAGTCAAACCACCTTGCAGCAACACGCTAAAATAGATACCTTTCCCCTTTGGGGACTGAAACTGGCGGCCCATGCGCCCTCTTCCGCTGCTCTGGGCATTCGACAAAACGACCATACCGTCTGTTCCATCGGTGCGAGCGATATCTTTTAAATAGCGATTGGTGGAGTCGATCTCGTCAAAGCAACGAATGGTCTTGCCAATTCGATGGGTGGGACGCAGATATTGCCCAATACTGGATACCGTCAGCCAATCTTCCATTTACTCCTCCAGAATCGCATGCAGCGCACTCTCACCGAAAACTTGAATGCCATGCTGCCGCAGTAACTCTGCTGTGACACCGTCTCCTGCTGTCAGAGTGCCGGAAAACGTGCCGTCATAGATCTCTCCATTGCCACAAGAGGGACTGCGTTCCTTCAACACGGCTGCGTCACATCCGAACAGTCGGCAAATTCTCAGTGTTTCTTCCGCACCTCGGCGATACGCTTCCGTCACATCAACGCCTGTGTTGGTCATTACAAATTCTCCCTGCCGCTCTGCGGGAGCTCTGGGCGTAGCCAAGCCGCCCAACTGCTCCGGGCAGACTGGGATCAAAGTATGCCGGTTCATCAGTTCCTGCACCTGTTTATATTGCTTGGATGCACCGTCATAGCGACAGCAGACACCCAACAGGCAGGCAGAAATCAGCAGTTTCATTTCTGCTTCCCCCACATCGTGTTATGCTCTTTCCACAGTTCTCCGTAGAGATCGATGGCCGACCAGTTCCAATTATAGGGCGTCAGCGCCGCTTTCAGACAATTCACGCCAATGCCGGCTTTTTTCAATTCCGGCAATACCTTTTCAATGTCCTCATTCATGCCGCAAAATACCAACATCTTGCCGCCTAAAGGTCCACCCAAATAGGGTTTTGCCAAGCTGATATTCTTCCCCGCCAGAGCAGACAGGGACTTGTTGTAATCCGCTTTCGGCACATTAACCACTTCCGCACCAACGTGCTTGACTGCGCCGGTCACCGCCATGATTTCCAGCAATGTATCAAAGCCAAAGGCCAATACTTTCTTATCCATCATTACAGATCCTTCTTATCCATGATCTTTCCATTGAGCACTGCATCCTTGAGTACATCGCCCTCGTAGCAGAGTTTTAAGGAAAAAAACGGTTCGTCTGTATCCAATAGCCGTAGGAAGATCTTATCTCCCTCCCAAATAGGCAGGCTCAACAGATCCGATTTTTTGATCCACGCCAGCTCGCCCTCATCGCAGGGATGGGGCGCTCCCTCCCAGCCCGTGGCAGTAAAGAGGTGCATATACTCCGTAGGCCACTCCGTATTCACAAAGGTAATCAAGCCACGATAGCGATAATCCGTCAGAGTCAATCCGGTTTCCTCAAAGCATTCTCGCAGGATACAGTCCTCAGGGCTCTCCCCATCTTCAAACTTACCGCCAACGCCGATCCACTTATCATGGTTGGCATCATGCTCTTTCTTGACACGGTGGAGCATCAGGTACGCATCGCCCTGCTCCAGGTAACAAAGGGTGGATAATATCATCTTATTCCCCCATCACCTGAAATACAATATCCCGAACACGATCTCGTGTGTCGCACTCGATCAGTGTCAGATTCTGCCATGGGCCGATCGTAATGCGCCCCGCCACAAAGGGAATGGTGATGAAGGGAGACAGCAGGGCCGCCTTAATGTGGGATGATCCGTTATCGTCGTGCCAGGTCTCGTGATGCCAATAAGGAATCACACGACCACGCTCATCCAAATAAGGAGAAAACACATCCAATGCCGCTTTCAGATCGTGGTTGACAATACCCGGCTCGAACTCCAATGTGGTCAATCCTGCCACGCCGCCGGTAGTAAAGCCGGTAACGGTTCCGGCAGAGATGCCGCACTGCTGGCAGGCCTCTCTTACCGCCTGCTGGAAGTCCTGTGTCACGTCAATCATACCCATATGCGCTTTGGTGTGATATGTCACGGTTTTTGTGTAGACAGCCATCGTCAAATTCCTCTTTTCACGTTTTCTGTATAATACCACATTTTTTGTTGCGTTACAATGCGGAAATAGGCTTGGAGCTATGGCAAGCAGCTATAAAAAGCGGTACTTCATTCGAAGTACCGCTTACCTGTTATATCTCGTAATCCACAGCTACCCGATCCGTGCGAATGGATTTGCAGAGAGCCGACACCGCCTTGTGGCGGGGATCATTTTTATAAGTTTCTAAGTCCTCTAAACTCTCGAATTCGGACACCAAAACCGCATCATAATTGCCCTCGCCCACATTAACGGCTACTTCACAGGCTTTCAACTGAGGAATGACCCCATACAGGCACTGCAGTCTGCTCAAAAACGCTTCATGTTGCTACTCTGTGTTCGAT
>JAKSQE010000114.1 GCA_024404295.1 Oscillibacter sp. | reverse complement strand
TTGGTCCGTGCTCCAAATAGGGATCGTCACTCCGCCGTATTGCTCCACTGCCATCAAAGACACGGGCAATACCGCTGCCAAGAACGCCGGCACTAAAGTTTGCTTGCTCTTTTTGCTGCGCGTACGATAATGCCCCGCAACTTCCGAGAGTTGCGGTTCAAAACCAATGGTATCCACTTCACTCTTTTTTTCAGGAATCGGTGCGATGGTTTCGTATAACTTCTCCGTTTCCTCCATCGGTTTTCTTGAAAACAATCCGCGCCGCTGTTTCTGCAGCCGCATCACCGGTTCCTGACGCTCCTCCATCACCGCACTAACGGTGCTGTTCACAACGTCCTCCAGGGAAACAGGCTTCGGCGCCGGAGGGATCATCTCTTCCGCCTTTTTTTCCGGTTCTGGCTTCTGCTTCAGCGCTGGTTTGGCAGGGATCAATTCAGGTGGCAGCGTCTCCTCTGCCTCTCGCTCTACTTCCTGCAGAATTTTTTGACCTCGGCTGCTTCCAAATTCCGCCAAGATCTCCTCTAAAGAATAAGCGTCTTCTCCAGTCGCTTCTAAATCAGACAGATCATTCATCAGGTCTGTATCATATTTGGTTTTTTTCTCTTTTCCAGCCATGAACCAAACCTCTTTTTCTGTTTATCCTCTCTGGCGAACCGCCTCATACAATAAAATTGCCGCTGCAGCGCTGGCCTTCAGCGAATTCAGGTCTCCCTTCATAGGGATACTGACCAGAAAATCGCAATTCTCTTCTGCCAATCGGGTCATGCCCTCTCCCTCGCTGCCGATCACGATGGCGGCAGGGCCTTTCAAATCCGCCTCGTAGAGAGAGGTCGTACCGCCTGCCGCAGTACCAAACACCCAGACACCTTGCTTTTTCAAATCTTTCAGCAGTGTAGGGATATTGGGGACACGTGCCACAGGCATATGTGCCACAGCACCTGCAGAGGTCTTGGCCACCACAGATGTCAAGCCGGCGCTGCGTCGCTTGGGAATGATGACACCATGTGCACCGGCACAATAAGCCGTACGAATAATGGCGCCTAAATTGTGAGGGTCTGAAATTTCATCGCACACCACCAACAATGGATTTTCACCCTTGTCGACAGCAATTTTTAAAATTTGTTCCACGCTGACATATTCTCGCACGGCAGCCAGCGCAATGACGCCCTGATGCGCATGGGTTCGGCTCATAAAATCCAGCTTACGCTTGTCCGCTTCCACCACCACAACGCCGGCAGCTCTGGCGGTAGATGCGATATGTCCCAGCGTTTTATCCGTCTCACCCTTTTGCAGGTAAATCTTATCCATGGTCACACCGGCACGCAATGCCTCGATGACGGCGTTGCGGCCTTCGATGAGGCCGTCAGCTTCAGCAGTCATTGTGTTTTTCTTTTCTTCGTTCATATGAAATCTCCCGTGAAAAGGAATTTTGTCAGAAATTACGACTTAGTATATCACAGTTTCCGCACACAATAAAGATGTAATTTTGTTTTTGCCAAACCTTTCATTCACAGAAACTTTACGAAAAAGCCACGCTTTTTTCTTGTCTGGAAAAACACCTTATGTTATACTTCTTAATGTTTTAACGATTGTTTCCCCGAAAGGAGTTTCCATATATGAGTCAAAACAACAACAAAAAGGATAACAATAAAAAGAACAGCAACCTGCGAGGTGTGTTTTCTCTGGTAGGTTGGGCATTGGTCCTGACGCTGATTGTGTACTATGCCAACAGCTATCTGGGCTCTGCCGGCAATCAGGCTTCCACCGTAAATGTGGATTACAGCGTGTTTGTAAGCATGACGGAACATGAGCAGGTCGATAAAATTGCCATCGACTCCACGGAAAAGCTGCTCTATATCACGCCGGTAGATGGCTATATTTATACGGACGAAGACGGGGTATCCTATATCAAGTCTACGGATAGCGACGGGAATGCCATCTACACCTATTCCGACAAAAGAGGTGCGGTTCAGACAACTGAGCTAAAGTTCTTTACCGTTCAGATGCAGAGTTATGACGCTCTGGTGGAATTCATGGAGGCCAACGGCGTTCCCGCTTACGATGTGACCTATGTTCCCCAGATGAATCCCATTCTGCTGTTTGCCATCAACTTTATTCTGCCCTTCGTATTCTTCATGCTGATGTTCAGCCTGGCTATGCGGATCATGTCCAAGCGCGGTGGCATGGGTGGCATCGGTGGAATCGGCGGCGTGGGCAAGGCCAATGCCAAGGTCTACATGGAAAAGCAGACCGGTGTGACCTTTGCGGACGTTGCCGGTCAGGACGAGGCAAAGGAATCTCTGACCGAGATCATCGACTTCCTGCACAATCCCCAGAAGTACACCGAAATTGGTGCCAAGCTGCCTAAGGGCGCTTTGCTGGTTGGCCCTCCGGGCACCGGTAAAACCCTGCTGGCCAAAGCCGTGGCCGGTGAGGCCAATGTCCCCTTCTTCTCCATCTCCGGTTCCGACTTCGTGGAGATGTTCGTGGGTGTGGGTGCCTCCCGTGTGCGTGATCTATTCAAAGAAGCTGCCAAAGTCGCTCCCTGCATCGTGTTTATTGATGAGATCGATACCATCGGTAAGACTCGCGATTCCGGACGCTTCGGCGGCAACGATGAGCGTGAGCAGACTTTGAATCAGCTGCTGGCCGAAATGGATGGCTTTGACCCCACCAAGGGTATCATCCTGCTGGCAGCTACCAACCGTCCCGAGGTTTTGGATCAGGCACTGTTGCGTCCCGGTCGTTTCGACCGCCGCATCATCATTGACCGTCCCAACCTGGCCGGTCGACTGGCCACCTTGCAGGTCCACACTCGCAACATTAAGCTCGCTGAGGATGTCAACCTGAAAAAGGTGGCTCTGGCCACCGCCGGCTGCGTCGGTGCCGACCTTGCAAACCTTGTCAACGAAGCCGCTTTGCGTGCCGTCCGCAAGGGTCGTAAGTTGGTGACACAGGAAGATCTGCTGGCCGCTTTTGAACTGGTTATTGCCGGTACGGAAAAGAAGGGCAGCGTCCTCACGGAATTCGAGAAAAAGCTGGTGGCCTACCACGAAGTTGGCCATGCCATGGTCGCCTACAAGCAGAAAAACAGCGAACCCGTCCAGAAAATCACCATTGTTCCCCACACGCAGGGCGCTTTGGGTTACACCCTGCTGATGCCCGAAGAAGATAAAACGGAACTGCGTACCCGTGATGAGTTGATGGCAAAGATCGCTGTCTCTATGGGTGGTCGTGCCGCCGAGGAAGTGGTGATGAACACCATGACCAACGGTGCTTCTCAGGATATTCAGGACGCCACCGGTGTCGCCCAGAACATGGTAGCCATGTTCGGCATGAGCGAGGAGTTCGGTATGATGGCGCTGGCTTCCCGCCGCAACCAGTATCTGGACGGTGGCTACGGCATCGACTGCGCGCAGGATACTGCCGCAGAGATGGACAAGGCTGTGAAAGATATTCTGGACAAGTGCTATCAGGATGCCGTCAACATCATCAAGGAAAACCGTGATGACATGGATAAAGTGGTTGCCTATCTGCTGGAGAAAGAAACGATCACCGGCGGAGAAATGGTTGCCATTCTGGAGGGCCGTGATCCCGAACTGGTGGACGATCCCTACTCCTCTACCGAGCCGAAGCAAGACGGTTTTCGTCCCTCCATGCCCGATGTGATCGAGCCTGCCGCCCGCCATGTCCACATGGTTTCCGAGAAAATTGAAGCGCCGGAGCCTGACAAGAACTCCTCTGAAGAACCTGCCGCCGAACCGGAACAGGCCAATGAGGAAAAGCCCACTGACGAAACTTAACCATTGCAACAGGCACGCTTAGCGTGCCTGTTGTCTTATAGAACATAAGGAGAAAGAGATATGATCCGTCCTGCTACCGCCGCCGACCTCCCCGCTGTTGTTGCTATTTATAATGCCATTTTCGATCAGGAGGAACGAAGTGGCACCGTATACACCCATTGGGAGCGCAGTTCTTATCCCACTCCCGACACCGCCCGCACTGCCTTTGAGGCCGGAACGCTGTTTGTCGGTGAGACCGACGGCGTGATCTGGGGCAGCATGAACCTGAATGGCATTCAGCTGCCGGAATACAAGAAGATCAACTGGTCGATCCCTGCCGCCGATAGCGAGGTAGCAGTCATCCATACCCTGACCATCGACCCCGCCAAGGCCGGACACGGT
>JAKSQE010000113.1 GCA_024404295.1 Oscillibacter sp. | reverse complement strand
GATCAGAAACACCACGATACGCAAGAGCCGCAGGTAGGTGCCGATCAGGGGTGGAAAGTAAAACTCGTTGGCTTCCTGCGTAAAGTCAAAAAATGTGGTGGGCAGGATCATCACCGAGGGAGAATTGTCCACCATCATAATAATATTCCCCTCCATGATGCTGGCAGCCGCCGTATCCGGTCGCTCAGTGAATCTGGTTTTGGGGAACGGATTAAACCATTGTTTCGGGCGAATGGCCTCCGCCACGCTCTCCTGCGCCATAGATAGAGACCGCTCATCAATGCTTTGCAGCTTCTGGCGAAGCTGTTCCAGAAGTCCGTGATCTACCTTATCATCCAGATAGCACAAAACCACATCGTTGTGGCTGCGTGTTCCCACTTTCATGCCTTCCATGGTCAAATGCGGGTCTCGGATCCGCCGCCGCAGCAGCGCCATGTTGGGCACTACCGCTTCGATGAATCCATCGTGGGAACCTCGCAGCACCTTACCGTCTGCCGGTTCCTCCACACCGCGTCCGGGATAGCTTTTGGCATCGATCAATGCCGCACCCTGCAGCCCTTCCACCAGAAGAAGAGACTTGCCCAAAAAGACGGAGGTGATGATATTTTCCACATCATCGTCCACGTCACTTTCCGTGAAAGTCACACAGCGGTTGATAAAATCCTGCATATCCTTCAAAGGCAGCACGGCTTCGATCGGCAGGGACAGCCAAAAGGATGCCATACGCTCCAGGATCTCATCTTTACCAAACCCATCTACAAACCAGATTCGTGCCCGCTTTCCGCCGATCACGAAATCTCGGCTCACCAGATCGCAGCTTCGATTGACTCCCAGTAAATCATCAAAGATCCGGACATTTTCATCATAGCTTTCTGAAATTTTTTCCATAGGCCGCCTCCATTCTTGAAGGTAGTATGGCTCTGTCACGCAAAAAAATACCGCTTGCGTCTCCGCAAGCGGTATCCTTTCGGTTGTATGGATCAATAGAACTCCTTGATGTAGTTCAAAACGTCCTCACGGCTTCCCTGGAAAGGACCGGGGGTCTCCATCTTCAAAGACACCAGAGCAGTGCAATACTGCAGCGCATCCTTGATGTCGGCACGCTGGCGCTCGGTGATGTAGCCGGCGAACGTGGTATCGCCACGGCCGGTACGGCCAGACAGGTTGCGGGCCTTGATGGGGCAGGTGTAGATCTCCTGGCCGTCATAGGCCAGAACTTCAGTGTTATGGGTGATCAGGACCTCCTTGGCGCCCCAGCTGTGCAGCAGCTTGGCAGCCTCGGCACGGTCGGTCAGACCGGTCAGGATCTCGGCCTCAGCGGCATCGGTCTTCAAATAGTCAATATAGGGCAGGTATTGCTTCTTCTCAGCCCAGTCATGGAACGCCATGGTCTTATCGGGCTCTACATGACGCAGCAGGCACTGCACATCCACAGCCACCTTGCCGTGCTCGGAAGCTGCTTTGAACAGTTCGCCGTCGAAATCGCCGTACACCAGACCGGCAAAGTGATAGATCTTGGTGTCGATGTCGGGCAATTCTTCAAACTTGAAGGGATCGCACACGCCCATGGAAGTGCAGGCGCGCTTTTCCTTATCGGCTGTGAAATACTGATTCTTGATGGAGCAGGTTGCCTTGGACTCTTTCCAGTACAGGTCTGCGCCGGAAGCAGCAAAACGCTCTTCCACGTTGGCATCAGCGGAGTTCAGCTTGGTAAACAGTGCGGTCTTGTTGCCACTCTTGGCAGCTGCGAAGCCGGATGCCACCACTGCGCCGCCGACTTCCTTGCGCTCGTTGCCCTGATAATCAATATTATGATCCAGAGAAACAGGGCCAATCACCAGAACATCGTATTCTTTTTTCATAATTCCCTCCCGCTTATCCGGTTTTTTGTGTCCTACGCAATCACTATATCACAGTTCTTCAACCAGCACAATACCTTCCATACGGCTCAGCTGGCCCAATGCCTGCTCTGCAGTGCAATGTTTATTCAGCATCAGAGAAAAGATCGCACAGGCATTATGGGTATCATTTCCGGTGGAGCGCGTGATCTCGATGTTCAGCACCTTAAGTTTCTCCTGCTGAAAGAATTGCAGCACCTGATCCAGGCAGGAGCGGTTCACATACTCAATGTAAAAATTGACTTCCGGAGCCGTCCGGCGCATCCGATACTCCAGTTTAGAAAAGACCAGCTCAGCCATCATCAGCAATACGGTGGTTAAAATTGCGCCCTCAAAGAAGCCGGCGCCTGCTGCCAAACCGATAATGGCAGAAGCCCACAAGCCCGCAGCGGTGGTCAGGCCTTTGACCCGCTGACGGCGTGTCACAATGATCGTTCCGGCGCCAATGAAGCCGATACCGGCCACCACCTGTGCACCCAAGCGGGCAATATCCGTATACAAGCCCATGACTAAGTAGAGGTACTGGCTGGTCATGGTCGTCATGGCTGCACCCAGGCAAATCAAAATATGCGTGCGGAAACCTGCCGGGCGGCGCTTGATCTCACGCTCCAAACCGACGATACCGCCGCAGACAACTGCCAGCACCATACGCACAAAGACAGACAGCAGCGTGATATCCCGCAGAGAATCAAATATGGATAACATGGTGTTTCCTCCTTATATCTCGTCAATGGTGATGACATGATCCACTTCAGAAATGGCAGTCAGCATTTCCTCGTGATAAATCCCGTTGTTCAGCCGAATGGAGAAAATCGCACTGGGATAGCGATGATTCTCCTCCACGCCACGGTCAATATCCACCTCATAGATCTGCGCACCCGTTGATTTGATCTGGCCCAGAATGACACCTACATCGTCTAGCGTTTCAAACTCCACATACAGGTTCATATTGCGTGCCCGCTCGATCATGTAGGTCTCCAGCTGCGGCAGCATACGAATACTCAGGGAGATCATCACAAATGCCAGAATCACACACTCGTAAAATCCCGCTCCAATGGCAAGACCCATACAGGCTGAAGCCCATAGGCCCGCAGCGGTGGTCAGGCCTTTGACCTCCTGTCGGCCGGTGACGATGATCGTGCCGGCGCCCAAAAAGCCAATGCCGTTAATGACCTGTGCGCCGAAGCGGGAAACGTCCGTCCGGATCCCGATCTCCGCCACCTTTTCGGCCCAGGCCGTATTCAGCATAAACATTTCATACTGGCTCAGAAGCATGGTCAGCGCTGCACCCAGGCACACCAGCATATACGTTCGGAATCCTGCCGGGCGGCGCTTTCTCTCGCGCTCCATGCCGATGAGACCGCCGAAGAACATTGCCAGTGTCAACCGCAGTGCCACGGAAGCAAAGTTCATTTCTCGAAGATATGCGAAACTTTCAAGCATTTGCGTCCTCCCCTTTCAGAATGATATGGAAAAGGAAGAACTGGCTGTGCCATTTCTTCCTTCTATTTTTCATATATCCATATCGCACTTATTTTTGAATATTTTATACGTTTATATCACAGAATATGACATCTTGTCAATTATTTTCAGAACTTTTCGGATATCTGCATAATTTTACTTATAAAACTTTGGCCGTTTGAATAGCGTTCGAATCCGTTTTTTTACTTCGCTGTGCAAACTTTCAACGAAAAATGCCACCCTGCGGCCATGCGCAGGGTGGCAAAATACTTATTTTTCGATTTTTAGAAATCGGCATTGCCGGTCGTGCGGGGATGCAGCTCCACGTCACGGATGTTGTTGATGCCCGTAAGGTACATGACCATACGCTCGAAGCCCAGACCGTAGCCGGCATGGCGGCAGGAACCGTAACGGCGCAGATCGCAGTACCACCAGTAGTCCTCGGGATTCATGCCCAGTTCCTTGATGCGGGACTCCAGAATGTCGATACGCTCCTCACGCTGGCTGCCGCCGATGATCTCGCCGATACCGGGCACCAGACAGTCTGCTGCAGCAACGGTCTTACCGTCATCGTTGAGGCGCATATAGAATGCCTTGATCTCCTTGGGATAGTCGGTGACGAACACAGGGCGCTTGAAGATATTCTCGGTCAGATAGCGCTCGTGCTCGGTCTGCAGGTCGATACCCCACTCCACGGGATAGTCGAACTTCTCACCGCTGTTTTTCAGCAGTTCCACAGCCTCGGTGTAGGACACACGGCCAAAGTCGCTGTTTGCCACATGCTCCAGACGCTCCTTCAGGCCCTTATCCACAAATTGGTTGAAGAAGTC
>JAKSQE010000112.1 GCA_024404295.1 Oscillibacter sp. | reverse complement strand
TCTACATGTGTATAACTGCCGCATCCAGCGCCGCCGCATCCTGCGGTTCATGGGTGATCAGCAGTACGGTGCGGTTTTCCGCCGCCTTTTGAATACAAGCGATGGCCTTTGCCCGGTTTTCCTCGTCCAGACCGGTGAACGGCTCATCCAGTGCAATGGCATCGGCCGGTTTCAGCAGTGCACGAGCCAGTGCCAGGCGGCGTTTCATGCCGCCGGAATAGGTTCGCACCGCACCGCCTTCTGTGGGCTCCAGTCCCAGCGACTCCAACATTTTCTTTGCCGCAGTCGGTTCAAAGCTCTCCCCCAGAGCAAAGCGCAGGTTTCCCATGGCGTCCAGCTGTTCCAGCAGGCGATCCTCCTGAAACACGACTGCCCAGCGGCGGGGCATGTCCGTAAGCGTTCCGCTGTCTGCCTGCTCTAAGCCCAGCAGTATGCGAAGCAGCGTCGTCTTTCCGCTGCCGGAGGGCGCCATCAGGCAAGTCACGCCCTGTCCGATCTCAAAGGAGATCTCCGAAAGGACTGTCTTTTCCCCGTAAGACTTGCATATATGCTCCAGTTTCATCAGCCACCCACCTTTCCGGCTATGGCATCGGTCATAGCCAAAAACAGCCGTTCAAACACCACGGAGATCAAGACGATCACCGCCGTCCATGCGAACAGATCCGGAGTCTGATAATACACCTTTGCGGTATAGAGCCGTTCTCCGATCGAGCCACTGCAAATGCCGATCACCTCCGCCGCGATCCCCGCTTTCCAGCAAAGGCCCAGTGCCACAGACACCGCTGAGCGGAAATAGGGCAGTGTCTGGGGTAGATAAATATACCGCAATTGACGGCCGGCAGGTACTTGATACACCTCTGCCATTTCCAGCAAGTCTCGATCCGTCTGCTGTAAACCCTCCAACACACCCAGGTAGACCGGTGGGAACACCATTAGTCCGGAAATAAAAAGGGACAACTGACTCCCTCTCAGCCAGACCAATGCCAGAATAATGAACGAAGCTACCGGAACCGTTTTGATCACGGAAACCAGAGGGGCTGACAACTGCCGTATCCAGTCCCGGCGACTGGCGAGTATTGCCAGGAAAACCGCCAGGACGCAGGCGGCTAAAAAGCCGCCGAAGATGCGCAGAGCAGACCAGACGATCGCCCTCCAGAACGCTGCGGTGATCCCCAGTTCTAACAGGCGCAGCAGCGCATCAGCAGGCGATGCCAGCAGCAGTGCGCCATGGGGATAGAGTACCCGCAGCAGCAGACTGCCTCCCTGCCACACAGCGATCCAAAACAGGATCGCCCACAGGCGCAAACGCTCGTTCTGTTTCACGGCACTCCCCCCTTTCCATCCGTTCTATGCGGGATCAACCCACAAAATAGAAATCACTTGCCGGCAGCTTACCGCCCACGGAGGCGGGCTCGGCGTCAAACAGCACCTGCAGATAACCGGACAGTTTTTCCTGCATCTCCTCACCGGAGATGCAAACGATGTTGCAGTAAGGCAATGCCTTTTCTGCCACAGCGGCATCCACGATCTCCATCTCGCCGATCTTGGCGGCAGCCTCTTCCGCGTTGCTGTTGACCCATTCCACAGCCGCGGCATAGTCTGTCAGGAATGCCTTGACCGCCTCAGGATGTTCCTCTACAAATGCTTTGCGGGCCACCACCACACCAGTCAGCATCGCAGAACCATTGTTCAGTTTCTCCCACTCCTCGGTCAAGCCGAACGCAATGCGCAGGGTATCGATCTTGGTCGTAGCCACCGTCACAAAGGGCTGCGGCAGCATCGCCACGGTAGCTGCGCCGGAAGCCAGAGCTGCCACGCACTCGCTGTGCTCACTCTTCCAGTCGATGATCAAGTCCAGATCCGGGTCCATGCCATTCTCCCGCAGCAGATAGCGTAGGGCATACTCCGGCGTACTGCCCTTACCGGCAGCCACAATGGTTCGCCCCTTCAAGTCGGAAAGATTTTCCACGCTATTTCCGTTCTCCACAATATAAATGACACCCAGTGTGTTGATGGCCAGCGTCACCAGTTCGCCTTCCGTCTTGTTATACAGCACAGAGGCCAGATTGGCCGGCACACAGGCCATATCCAGTTCGCCCTTGATCAGCAGCGGCGTCACTTCATCCGCAGCGCCGGCAAGCGTCACGGTGTACGTATTGGTGCCGCTCACGCCCTTGCCGGATTCATCGGTCAAATTTGCAATGCCCATACCCGTGGGGCCTTTCAGCGCCGCCAGACGGACATCCACAGGATCAGCCGGGGGGATCTCCTCCACTTGTTCTCCCACGCCCTTCTTCCCGCAGGCTGCCAGAGACAATGTCAGCACCAAAGCCAACGCCAATGTCATCCATCTCTTCCAGATTTTCATGTTCCTTCTCCTTTCAGATTGCGCCTTCCGGTGCGTAAACGGTCTTGGTGGTAATGCCCTCCAGTCGGCCGATTTTTCCGGACAGTGCAGAGATCACATCTCCCGGTGCATCCAGCGCCACGCAGATGATATTCACATTTTTTTGCCGATACGGTACACCCATGCGGCTGATAATATAATTCCCATACTGATGCAGCAGTTCATTCAATACCGCAACGGAGCTTCCCTCTCGCACGATGATGGTCAATACCGCAACACGCGTTTCCATGATAGTCTCCCCTTTTTCAGCAAAAAACCACCCTCTTCGCCGTTCGGCGCAGAGGATGGGCACAGCACAATCCGTACAGACAGTCCCTGTCTGTGTTGCACTCCTCATCTTTCAACGCGGAACGTCCTTGTTGGCAGATCGGTCAATTTTGTTTTATGGGTCGGCGGTCAGCAATTCTTCCCACAGACAGAAAAAGTTTAACACGAAAACACCTGCCTGTCAATTTGCTGGACAAGCAGGTGTTTTGACACATTTTCATGTTAGCGGCCAGCGCCGTCGCTGGGCTTATAAGTAGAGGTCAGCACTTTCTCAAAGATCGGTGCGTCCGGATTCTCAATCCGGGCCAGGATCTGCTCGCCTGCAGCTTCACCCAAAGCTTCCACCGGCTGGGTAATGCAGTCCATCTGGTTGGAATAGAGCTGATTGATGTCCGAATCGTAGTCCACAAAGCTCACCAGATCAATATCCTGTCCCAGACGCATACCCTGCTTGTGCAGGTAGATAATCGTCTCGGAAGCCATCAGACCCTGACAGACGATGATGGCATCGCAGTTTTGCGTCAGCAGTTCTTCCAGGCAATGCTGTGCGCTGTTTTCACGGGAATCACCATAGCGGATCAAATTCTCATCCAGTTCCAGATCGCAGTCTGCAATGGCTTCCCGATAGGCTGCGATACGTTCCTTAGTAGAGGACAGGCGGGGCAGACCGCCGATAATGCCAATTCGCTTGCTGCCTTTTCCCGCAAGTCGGCATACACTGCGGTAGATGGGTTGGAAATTGGACACGCAAACGGAAGAGTATTTTTTCTCTTCAAATGTACGGTCCACCAAAACCACAGGGAAACCGGTGGGGATCGCCTCATCCAGCCGCGCAAAATCGTCCATGGTGCTGGCGATCAGAAGTCCATCCACCAAACCTGCCGTCAGCAAACGGATATTTGTCTCTTCACGAGACATATTTTCTTCCGTGTTGGCAATAATAAGGTGGTAGCCATGAGCGGAAAGATGGTTTTCCACCGTTTCGATCATCGTAGCAAAGAACTTGTTGGAAATATCCGGGACAATGAAACCGATCGTCTGCTTTTTGCCCGTGCGGAAGCTTCTGGCAGAGGCATCCGGCGTATAGCCCAACTCCTTGATCGCCTGATAGACTTTATCCTTTGTCTCCTGCGAAACATAGCGTGTTTCGTTTATCGTATGGGAAACTGTGGCTGTGGAAACACCTGCCAGTTTCGCAACATCACTTATCGTTACTTTCAATGAAACCATCCCTTGTAATTTGTTTCAATTTTTTTACGCCATTTGCGTAACGCATTACATAACAGATTATGCAACTTTTCCCGTCTCACGTCAAGTAGAAACCAATCGTTTTTTAGTAAAATGGCACAAAATTCTTTTCATTTCTATCAAAATTTTCCATTTCTGCTCTTCGTTTGTTATTGGAAATGGCACTTGCTATTTTAATGACTGTATGATAATATCATTATGACTTGAAAAATCGTTTACGCACTTGATTTCAAGACGCTTTTTAATTTTGAAAGGAGTTTGTAATTATGAACGCCAAGATTGGTATCAATGGTTTCGGCCGTATCGGCCGTCTGACCTTCCGCGCTGCTCTGACCCATAGCGATGTTGATGTTGTCGCTATCAACGATCCCTTCATGAACCC
>JAKSQE010000111.1 GCA_024404295.1 Oscillibacter sp. | reverse complement strand
ATCTCGTCGATCTTCTTGCAGCTATCGTCTGTCAACTTCTGCAGATCTTTCTCCACCATCTTCATCTCATCCTCGGTAATCTCAGAGGCTTTTTCCTGCTTCTTGAAATTATCCAACGCATCGCGGCGAATGTTGCGAACTGCAACTTTGCCGTTCTCGGCGTACTTGTGGATCTGCTTAACCAGTTCCTTACGACGCTCTTCCGTCAGCTGAGGGAAATTCAGGCGAATTGCACGGCCGTCGTTCTGGGGATTGATGCCCAGATCAGACTCCTGAATCGCGCGCTCAATGCCCTTTAATGCAGAACTATCCCACGGAGTAATCAGCAAAGCACGGGGATCGGGAGAAGAGATCGCAGCGATCTGCTGAATGGGAGTGGGACTACCATAGTAATCCACCTGAATACGATCCAATACGGACGCATTCGCACGACCGGCACGCACAGATGCGAAATCATTGGAAACCGCATCGAGGCTCTTCTTCATTTTATCTTCGTAAACTTTATATTCATCTTTCAGCATGGTGTCGTCCTTCCTTTCAATCATGAAAAGCGCAACTGCGCCTGTTATTCCTTTACGATCGTGCCGACATTCTCACCGCACAGGGCGCGAATGATATTCTGAGGATCTTTCAAAGCAAACAGCAACACGGGAATATGGTTATCCATGGACAGAGATGTTGCGGTGGTATCCATGACCATCAGGTGCTGAGCCAACACATCATCGTATGTAATCGTGTCGTATTTCACAGCAGTGGGGTCCTTCACAGGGTCAGCACTGTAAACACCATCCACATTCTTTGCCAGCAGGATCACATCAGCATTGATCTCAGCAGCACGCAACACAGCAGCCGTGTCCGTGGAGAAATAGGGATTGCCCGTGCCGGCACCAAAAATCACCACACGGCCCTTTTCCAAATGGCGAATGGCACGGGAGCGAATGTAAGGTTCGGCAATGGCACGCATCTCAATCGCAGTCTGCACGCGGACGGGAATTCCCTTCTGCTCGCACACATCTGCCACAGCCAGACAGTTCATCACAGTCGCCAACATTCCCATGTGGTCTGCACGGGTGCGCTCCATAGCGCCGCCACTGTTCTTTGCGCCGCGCCAGAAATTTCCGCCGCCTACCACCAGACCGACCTGTACGCCCATATCCAGGCACTGCTTGATCACATCGCAAACCTGACCGATCACCTGAAAATCCAGGCCGGTATGCTTATCTCCCGCAAGGGCTTCGCCGCTGATTTTAAGCAGCACGCGCTTATAAACTGGTTTACTCATCTTGAACCTCCCATTGGTTATTTTATAACGCTTTTATTTTAGCTTATTTTTCCCATTTTGCATAGAGGGTAACACAAGTTTTTCATGAAAATTCCAGTTATTATCTTTGGGCAAATTCACAGTCTTGATTTCTCCAAAGAACCCCGAAACGGCAAAAACCGTTTCGGGGTTCTTGTTATTCGCAGGCATTCATCAGCACGCGGATCAGTTCGTCCTTTCCGTCTCCTTTTTCCGCGGAAAAGGGAATCAAAACATCTTCATCGGTCAACTCTAACGTTTCTCGAATCAGGGCAATGGCAGGCTCAATCTCCCGCTTTTTCAGCTTATCCAGCTTATTTGCCACGATGATCTCCGGACAGCCGCTCTGGCGGAACCAGTCATGCATGGTCAGGTCGTTGGCAGTAGGCTTATGACGAATATCCACAATCAGGACACCCGTCGTAATGCTCTCGCTCTCCTGCTGAAAATACGTTTCCATCAGCTTTGCCCAACGTTCCTTTTCCGCCTGACTGACCTTGGCATAGCCATAGCCAGGCAGATCTACCAGATAAGCTCGCTGGTCGATCTTAAAATAGTTAATATGCGTCGTCTTGCCAGGAGAAGCGCCAACGTATGCCATATTCTTCCGACCCACCAAACGGTTGATCACAGAAGATTTACCCACATTGGATCGACCTGCAAATGCAAACTGTGGCAGACCATCCCGCAGAAAATCTTTTGGTGTTCCGGCGGAGCGCACAAATTCCGCCTTATTGAAATTCAAAGCCATTGTGTCCTCCTTACTGGCGCAAAACCGTCTCGGTCCCGTTCTCTACCGGCATGTACACCGGCATAACCGCAGGCTTATCCTGACAGAACACCACTTCAAAGACATGATCCACTGTCTCTACCGGAATAAACCGCAGTGCAGCACGCACCGTCTGATCGATTTCTTCCAGATCCCGGACGTTATTCTTGGGGATCAAAACCGTACTGATCCCGTTGCGAAGAGCCGCCATGGTTTTTTCCTTCAATCCACCAATGGGCAGCACACGACCGCGCAGCGTGATCTCTCCGGTCATGGCGATTCCAGCCTTAATTTTTCGTCCAGTCAGTGCGGACAGCATGGCTGTTGCCATGGCAATACCGGCGGAGGGGCCGTCCTTGGGGACAGCACCTTCAGGAAAGTGGACATGAATGTCTTTCGTCTTATAGAAATCCTTTTCGATGCCCAGTTCCTCGGCACGGCTTCGCAGGCAGCTCAGTGCCGCCTGTGCGGATTCTTTCATCACGTCGCCCAGGTTGCCGGTCAGTTCCAGCTTACCGGAACCTTCCATCACATTCACTTCAACTTCCAGAATCTCGCCGCCGGCTTCTGTCCATGCCAGACCGTTCACCACGCCGATCTCCTCTTTCTCCGCATGCAGTGCAGGCGGGAAAGGCTGACAATTCAGCAGTTTAGGAAGCTCTTCTTCTGTGATGGTGATTCGCTTTACACCGCCCTCAAGGAAACGCATATCAGCCTTTCGGCATACTGCCGCAAGACGGCGCTCCAACTGACGGACACCGGACTCCCGGGTATAGTTCCGAATGATGGCTCGCAACACATCTTCGCTGATACGAAGGCTGCCTTTCTTCAGACCATGCTCCTCCATCTGCTTAGGCAGTAGGTGGAGTTTTGCGATCTGTACCTTTTCTTCATCCGTATAGCTGGAAAGCTGAATCACTTCCATACGATCCAACAAGGGACGGGGAATGGTATCTAACGTATTGGCGGTGGTAATAAACATCACTTTGGACAGATCCACCGGAAGTTCCATAAAGTGGTCACGGAAAGCGGCGTTCTGTTCGCTGTCCAAAACCTCTAACAACGCTGATGCAGGATCGCCACGATAGTCTCCTCCCAGCTTGTCGATCTCATCTAACACCAACAGCGGATTCATGGAACCGCTGCGGCTGATGCCTTCGATGATACGGCCGGGCATAGAACCTATGTATGTCTTGCGGTGACCGCGAATATCCGCTTCATCCCGAATACCGCCCAGAGAAATGCGGGCCAATTTCCGGTTCAACGCCTTAGCCACAGACAGAGCGATGGAGGTCTTTCCGACACCCGGAGGGCCAACCAAGCAGATGATCTGCCCCTTTCCTTCCGGATTCATCTGTCGCACCGCAATGGTCTCTAAAATGCGTTCTTTTACCTTTTCCATGCCAAAATGGTCTTTTTCCAGCACCTTTCGTGCCGCATCTACACTGACTCGCTCCTTGGTCAGCGTGTTCCACGGCATATCCAGACAGACATCCAGATAGTTACGAATCACAGCGGCTTCTGCGCTGGAGTAAGGCTGTTTCGACAATTTATTGACTTCCTTCAACAGGTGTGCTTCCGCATCCTCCGGCAGCTTCAGATCCAGTACTTTCTGACGGTATTCTTCGATCTCATTGTCGCCATCTTCTCCCAATTCATTCTGCAGGACACGGATCTGGGTGCGGATGATCTGGTCACGCTGATTATGTGCCAACTGCTCACGAACCTGCGTTTCGATCTGATGCTCATATCCCAGTACGTCACACTCCCGTGCCAGCAGACCGTTCAACTTCCGCAGGCGGACATAGGGTGCCAGTTCTTCCAGAATAGCCTGTTTATCATCATAACGGAGCGCAATATTCTGGGCAATATAATCCGCCAGATAGCCAACATCACGGCATTCCATGACCGTGGCAACCACTTCTTCCGCAATATTGCTTGCCAGCTCCGTATATTCACTAAAAATATTCCACGTCTGACGAAGTAGTGCCTCTGTCCGGGGACTGTTCTGAAATGCCACAGACGGCTGTTCTTCCGGAATCTCCTCCACGTTTGCCTGTAAATACGGATCCACCTGCCACATACGACGCAGAAAAGCACGCTGTTTGCCTTCCACCATCACACGCAAAGAGGTTTTTCCCAGGCGCAAAATCTGGGTAATATGTGAAATCGTACCGATCTCATAGAGATTTTGCTCCTCGGGATGATTGGTGCTGATCTCCCGCTGGGTCACCAGAAAAATATCCTGATCCCCCTCCATTGCTCGTTCCAGT
>JAKSQE010000110.1 GCA_024404295.1 Oscillibacter sp. | reverse complement strand
CTTTGCGCCGTCCTTATGCGTTATTGGGGCATCAAATATGGTCATGGTCACCTGTTGCGTAGTGTCTACCAACGCTTCCGCAGGTCGCTGAACTTGACGAACATAGAGCCAATTATAGCCAAAAGCAACCGACAATCCAAGCAAAACCAACAACAGTCGTTTTTGATATAGTTCCGGGAGAAAGAACGAGCCAATACCCAGTAAAAGGCAAACAAAACCGGCCGGCAGCAAAAGAGCCTCCGGCAAGAGATATTGCGCGAGAAAAATGCCTGCAGAAAAGCTACCGGCATACCATGCCAGTTTTCTCATTTTTTCGGCATGGACGGTTCATCTGTTCGTCCCAACAAATAATCCGTGCTGACCTTGTAATAATCCGCAAGTTTGACAATCACCCAAGCGGGAGATTCCCGTTGTCCGCTCTCATAGCGGCGATAAACACTTCGATGCATATTTAAGTATTCCGCAATCGTCTGTTGTGTTTTGTCGTGATCTTCTCGTAAATCTTTTAATCGTTTAATCTCCATTCGGCATCACCAATAAAATGTTACCAAATGGTAACATTTTGTTGATTACATTGTGCCCGTTTGGAGCCAATATTTCCAAAATGAAATGGGGCGATTGCCCCATTTCAAATTTGAATCCATTGCAGAAATTGCGGCCAGTTAGCCCGGAGGCCACGTCATATCTCGACCGCTGAGAACGTGGAAGTGCAGATGGAACACGCTCTGGCCAGCCTGCTCGCCGATGTTGGACACAACGCGGTAGCTCTCGAGGCCCAATTCTTTGGCGAGCTTAGAGATTACCGTGAAAATATGAGCGACGACTGCGCTATTCGCTTCCGTCACATCAGAAACAGAAGCAATATGCGCCTTGGGAATCACCAAAAAATGAACCGGTGCCTGAGGGGCAATATCATAAAATGCGTAGCACAGGTCATCTTCATAAACCTTGTTGCTGGGGATCTCGCCCGCAGCGATCTTGCAAAACAGACAATCAGACATCTATATTCCCCTTTTTACTTAAATTGATTTTGTGCCGGATCGTAGAACATACCAATCTCCTGCAGCGTATTGCACAGGGTTTGTTGATCCACATCCTCTGCCGTACAGAGTTCGTCTAACGAAGCATACTCATCCCGCAAACGAGTGTTGACTACGCTAAACAGCAGCATCGGGTCTTTCGGTAGCATTACTTTACCTCCGGAACGATAGCAAGAAACGTCACATCAGCATCGCTTTCATTCCGCAGACTGTGACTCTTGCCTTTGGGGCAATAATGGCAGGAACCGGCGGGAAGTGTTTCAATAGTCCCCTCATACAACATGGTTGCCGTTCCGGATAGAATATAGATCACTTCATAGCTGGTATCATGGGTGTGCAAGCCGATCGTTGCACCGGGAATCAGTGTTCCACGCAGGATCTTTCCGGATTCGTCCGTAAACATTTTGGCCGAGAGTTCTTTCTCTCCGCCTTTCATATGAGGAATGACGGTGGTCTCCATGGTATCAAAAGGTATAATCATTTCGACTCGCTCCTTCTGCTGTTTTAGAATCGCACCGCTCCGACTTTCGGAGCGGTGCAGGTAATGTTTTCTTAACCCAAGGCCTTCTCCACAAAGGGTTTCACGGCTGCCAAAGCGTCGCTCACCTTAGAAGCATCGCTACCACCGCCCATAGCGCTGTCGGGCTTGCCGCCGCCCTTACCGCCGACAATGGGAGCAATGGTCTTAATGATGTCACCAGCCTTCACGCCCTTGGCGACAGCGTCCTTGCCGCAGACAGCCAGCAGACTCAACTTCTCGCCGTTCAGGGCGATCACGGCAACAACAGCGGGATCCTTATCACGCAGGACATCGCCCATCTGACGCAGGCTGTTGGCATCACCGGAGGTTACCACGGTAGTGACCACATGCAAGCCAGCCACATCCTCGGCGCCCTTCAGCAGATCACCGGCGCTGCCGGCAGATTCCTTGGCCTTGTACTGCTCGATGACGCGCTTGTACTCCTTGATCTCATCCAGCACACCGTCGATACGGCCGCAGAGCAGATCGGGGTTGGTCTTAAGAATAGCAGAAGCCGTCTGCAGCTTTGCGCGGTCATGCCACATGGCGACCTGCGCCTCCATGCCGACCAAAGCTTCAATACGACGGACACCGGAGGCCACGCTGCCCTCGCTGACAATGCGGAAGGAACCGGCCTTGGCGGTGTTGTCCAGATGCGTGCCGCCGCAGAACTCCATGGACACATCGCCCATTTCCACCACGCGGACAGTCTCACCGTACTTCTCACCGAACGCAGCGATAGCACCCTTCTTCTTGGCCTCCTCAATGGGCAGAACCTCGGTGACGACCTCATGACCGGCCATGATCCACTCGTTGACCAGCATCTCGACCTTAGTCAGGGTATGGCTATCGATGCCCTCAAAGTGGGTCAAGTCGAAGCGCAGACGATCCCGCTCACCCAGAGACCCTGCCCGATGGCCGTGCACACCCAGGACCTTCTTCAAAGCGGCATCCAGCAGATGGGTGGTGCTGTGAGCACGACGAATGGCATCGCGACGGGAAACATCAATCGAAGCAGTCACGGCATCGCCCAGCTTGAAAGAGCCGGAAACGACCTTACCGGTGTGCATAAATTTGCCGCCCTTGTTCTTCTGAACATTGGTGACCTCAAACTTGGCGTCGCCGGCGGTGATAGTACCGAAGTCAGCAACCTGACCACCCATCTCAGCGTAGAACGGAGTCTGATCCAGAACCAAAATACCCTCCACGCCACTCATCATGGCCTCAGCCTGCTCGCCTTCCACCACGATAGCCAAAATCTTTCCATCGGCGGTGGTGTTCTCATAGCCCACAAACTTGCTCTCAGGAATATCCTTGCCGAACTCAACGCCGGCCCAGCCCAGATCGCCCAGAGCCTTACGAGCCTCACGGGCGCGAACACGCTGCTCTTCCATCTCTTTGTTAAAAGCATCGCGATCCAAAGTCATACCCTCGTCCTGTACCATCTCCTCGGTCAGGTCGATGGGGAAACCATAGGTATCGTACAACTTGAATGCATCTGCGCCGGAGAATACGGTTTCGCCCTTTTCCTTATGGCCTGCAAGAAGCTCAGCAAAGATCTTCATGCCGCCATCGATGGTTTTAGCGAAGTTCTCCTCCTCAGTGCGAACGACCTTGGTGATATAAGCCTGCTTTTCACGCAGGTCGTGATACTGACATTCGTTCTCGTGAACCACAGTGTCGATGACCTCATACAGGAAAGGTTCATTGACGCCCAGCAGCTTGCCATGACGAGCAGCACGACGCAGCAGACGGCGCAGCACGTAGCCTCGTCCTTCATTAGAAGGAAGAACACCATCGCAGATCATAAAGGTTGCGGAACGGATATGGTCGGTGATAACACGCAGAGAAACATCGCGCTTTGCGGATTCACCATAGTGTGCACCGGTCAGTTCAGAAACCTTGTTGGTGATATTCATCACGGTGTCGGTATCAAACAGAGAGGCAACATTCTGGCAAACACAGGCAAGACGCTCCAGGCCCATGCCGGTATCAATATTCTTCTGCTTCAGCTCTGTGTAGTTGTTGTGGCCGTCATTGTTGAACTGAGAGAACACGTTGTTCCAAACCTCGATATAGCGATCACAGTCGCAACCGACAGTACAGTCGGGCTTGCCACAGCCCCACTCTTCGCCACGATCATAGTAGATCTCAGAGCAGGGGCCGCAAGGACCGGAGCCGTGCTCCCAGAAGTTATCGGCTTTGCCAAAACGGAAAATCCGGTCAGCGGGAATACCAATCTCCTTGTTCCAGATGTCGAATGCCTCATCATCGTCCTGATAGATGGAGGGATACAGACGATCAGGCTCCAGACCAACCCACTCAGGAGAGGTCAGGAACTCCCAGCTCCAGGCGATGGCTTCGTGTTTGAAGTAATCGCCGAATGAGAAGTTGCCCAGCATCTCGAAGTAAGTGCCGTGACGAGCGGTATGGCCGATATTCTCAATATCGCCGGTACGAATGCACTTTTGGCAAGTGCAAACGCGGTGACGGGGAGGCTCCTGCTCACCGGTGAAGGAGGGCTTCATGGGAGCCATACCGGAGTTGATCAGCAGCAGAGAAGCATCGTTCTGGGGGATCAGGGAAAAGCTGGGCAGACGCAGGTGGCCTTTGGTTTCGAAGAACTGCAGGAACATCTCGCGCAGCTCGTTCAGGCCATGATAGGGATGAGCCATAATTGTGTTTCTCCTTCTATTTTAATTTTTGTGGTTTTTCAGCGTGGGATTTAAAACAAGCGGTCCGATCATCACCATGACTGATTTTTCGGGAAGGAAAAGAGCCCGAGAGAAACCCAGGAAGGGTTTCTCCGGGTTTTA
>JAKSQE010000011.1 GCA_024404295.1 Oscillibacter sp. | reverse complement strand
TCATTTCTGCCCACAATACTTGGCTGGCTACGGCCCGGTAATATAGGTAGCGCCAACACTGAGCGACAGTTTCGACTGTCGCTCTTTTTGTTTTTACGAGCCGATTGCTTTAACCAACTGAGCTATCGTTGATAATTTAATGTGATTTTTATAGCTAATACTTTAACTTGTGTTACTTACCTTATCTTAACTTTATATCTTATTGTAAAAAGGCAGGATGGCTTAAGCCATCCTGCCTCTTGTCATTTAGAAAACTTTTCTTTGTCTCTAAGAATCTGTTTTTGATATCGATCAGCTTCAGAAAAAACACAGCCGCAATATTTTTGCATGTAGAATCCTAACTCTCTCGCCTTTTGATTTCCTTCTCGGAAATTCGGACGAAAGTCTCGATAGAGAAATGAGACGCCATATTGCTTGGCGTATCGTTCGGCAGCAACAATTATTCCGGCGTGATCTTGATAAAGACTGGCCAATAGTGTTGTTGTAAATGCCTCAAATCCATGTTCTGCTGCGTATTTGGCTGTTCCCTCCAGTCTGTGTTCGTAACAGTATTTGCAGCGATGATCGATATCATCTGCTACATTACAGACAAATTGACGCAGACCATAGTCTTCTTGAACGCGGACTTCCATGGCAATCGTTGGAGCGTAATTTAACAGGCAGTCACGACGTGCTTCGTATTCTTTCCAGGGATGAATATTGGGATTATACCAAAACGCAACCGGCTCGATTCCTTCAGAGCGCAGCGGCTCAATACAACTCATCGAGCAGGGGGCACAGCAGGTGTGCATTAATACGGTTTTCATGGTAATTCCTCCGTGCATCTGATATCTCTCATCATATCATATTGAGAGATTTGATACAAAGGTATTTTTTAAAAATACGGTGGCTAACTTGTTCATATGATGGGACATGTAAGCTTAAACTGGAAAGAGTTCCTTGTCGAATTTACACTTTTTTTGCAATTTAGATATGGAAAAATAATTGCAATAGGATTAAAATAAACTGTAATGTTTTTACCCCTGAAGGAGGGACTCGCATTGAGAGTAGGTCTTGACATTGGCTCCACCACGATTAAGTGCGTGGTGCTGGATGAGAAGGACAATATCATATATAGTACATACGAGCGGCATCTCAGCCATAGCGTTGAGAAATCCGAGGAAATGCTTCGCCGCATTGCTGGACAGTTCGGCGAGGAAGTTTTGTTTGCTATTTCAGGTTCCGCCGGTATGGGTATGGCGGAGAGTGTAAATGCACCGTTTGTGCAGGAGGTGTTTGCAACCCGTGTAGCTGCCAAGAGATTGTCTCCTGAGACTGACTGCATTATTGAACTTGGCGGCGAAGATGCAAAAATTTTGTTCTTGACCAATGGCATGGAAGTTCGCATGAATGGCTCCTGTGCCGGCGGTACCGGAGCGTTTATTGATCAGATTGCCACGTTGATGAAGTTGTCGGCGGATGAAATGGATGCTGCTGCACAAACGGCAGAGCGCACCTATACCATTGCTTCACGCTGTGGCGTTTTTGCAAAAAGCGATATTCAACCCTTGATCAATCAGGGCGCTAAGGTGTCAGATATTGCAAAGAGTGTATATCAGGCGGTGGTGAACCAGACCATTGGTGGCCTGGCCCAGGGACGTCCTATTGAGGGAAATGTCCTATATTTGGGCGGCCCTATGACGTTTTCCAAGTGCTTACGTGAGAGTTTTGACGAAACATTGCACACCAAGGGCGTTTGCCCGGAAAACAGCTTGCTGTATGTCGCTTTGGGTGCAGCGTATTATGCGGACCAAACCTGTGATCTTCTGGAACTGGCGGAGAAGCTAAGCCACCATAATGCAACAGCTACCTATCGTTCACAGCAACCATTGTTTGAAAGTCAAAAAGAGTACGAAGCATTCTGTGCACGCCATGCGAAGGACAGCGTACCTCGCGCAACATTTTCGGCAGATTATGATCGGACAGTTCATATTGGCATTGACTCCGGTTCTACTACTGTGAAAGTGGTCGGCATTGATGAGGAAGACCGTCTGCTGTTTACTGCATATCGTCCGAATTTAGGTGACCCGGTCAAACTGCTGCATTGGATTCTGCGTGATCTGCTGCAAGGCCATCCGAAAATGAAGGTGGCTTCGGTTACCACCACCGGTTATGGCGAGGATCTGGCAAAAGCGGCTTTCCATGCAGATTTTGGCGTGGTGGAAACTGTGGCGCACTTTACCGCTGCCAAGCACTTCCTGCCGGATGTTGACTTTATCATCGATATCGGTGGCCAGGATATGAAGTGCTTCAAAATTGAAGACGGTGCCATCAGCGATATTTTCCTGAATGAAGCCTGTTCTTCCGGCTGTGGCAGCTTTTTGCAGACTTTTGCTGAGGCTTTAGGCTATGGTGTAGAGGAATTTTCACGTCTCGGCCTGCTGGCAAAGCGTCCGGTGGATTTGGGAAGCCGTTGCACGGTGTTTATGAATTCCAGTGTGAAGCAGGCGCAGAAAGATGGCGCTACGGTGGATAATATCTCGGCCGGTCTTTCTATTTCCGTGGTGAAGAATGCAATTTATAAGGTTATCCGTGCATCGTCTGCGGAATCACTGGGCCGCCGCATTGTGGTGCAGGGCGGTACATTCCAGAATGAGGCCGTACTCCGTGCCTTTGAGCAAGAGATGGGTGTAGATGTCATTCGTCCGGATATTGCGGGATTGATGGGCGCATTTGGAGCTGCATTATACGGAAAACGCAAGGCGCCGGAAGGCCATGTCAGCACTTTGCTGCGTTTGGAAGAGTTGATGAACTTCCGTCAGGAGACGGAAAATCGAACCTGTGGCCTATGCGGCAATAATTGTCAATTGACCATCAGCACTTTTGCCGACGGCGGCAAGTTTATCAGCGGTAACCGCTGCGAGCGCCCTGTTACCGGCACGAAGGATGACGGTGCATGGAATCTGTACGAATTTAAACGTAAGCTGATTTTGGGCTACAAACCCGGCGAAAATCGTCGCGGTCGGATCGGTTTACCGTTATGTTTGAATTTCTGGGAATTGTATCCATTCTGGCACACATTTTTTACGGAACTCGGTTTTCAGGTGGTACATAGTCCATTGTCCAGTCGTAAGCTGTATCTGGAGGGGCAAAATAGCATCCCCAGTGATACGGCTTGCTTCCCGGCAAAGTTGGCTCACGGCCATATAGAGTTTTTGTCCAGGTTGGGACTGGATGCCATCTTCTATCCCTGCATGACCTACAACGTGGACGAGGGAAAAGGACAGAATCACTATAATTGTCCTGTGGTAGCTTATTATCCGGAGGTCCTCTCAGGAAATTGTCATTGTTTGGAACAAACCAAGTTCATTTATGACTATGTAGGCATTCATCGGCCTAAGGACTTTGAAAAGAAAATCGCCGTGATCCTGAACCGGGAGTTCGGCGGTATTACTGCCGCAGAAGTGAAAAAGGCTGCCAAGGCTGCCTATGCTGAGTATAATCACCATATGACTGAGATCCGGCAGGAGGGAGAGCGTCTGATCAAAGCTGCTCGAGCCCAGGGGAAGCGGATCATTGTGTTGGCCGGACGGCCCTATCATGTGGATCCGGAGATCAACCACGGTATTGACACCCTGTTGACTCGCTATGGTGCAGCGGTTATCACGGAGGACTCAATCTCTCATTTGGTTGAGCCGTTTCAAACGACTGTTTTGAATCAGTGGACTTACCACGCTCGCTTGTATGCTGCTGCAAAGTATTGCTGTCAGAATCCGGATATGGATCTGGTACAGTTAGTTTCCTTCGGATGCGGCGTTGATGCCATTACCACAGATGAAACGCGAGAGATTTTGCGGCAAGCAGATAAACTTTACACCCAGCTTAAAATCGATGAAATTACGAATCTTGGTGCAGTGCGGATTCGTCTGCGCAGCCTGTTTGCGGCTTTGGAGGAAAAGGAGGCGTAAACCATGGAAGCTAATACCTATCCCCGGTTTACACCGGAGATGAAACAAACCCACACCATCCTGATCCCCAATATGGCACCGGTACAGTTCCGGATCATGGCGGCAGCCATGGAGCGGGAAGGCTATCATTGCGAGCTGCTGCAAAACTGCGGAAGTCAGGTGGCAGAGCTGGGTTTGAAGTATGTTCATAATGACACCTGCTATCCGGCTTTGTTGGTCATTGGCCAATTTCTGGATGCATTGAATTCCGGTAAGTATGACCTGGAGCATACGGCGCTGATTATCACCCAGACCGGTGGCGGCTGTCGCGCATCCAATTATATCTTCCTGCTGCGGAAAGCATTGGAGAAAGCCGGATATGGTTATATTCCGGTGTTAAGCCTAAACTTCTCCGGCCTGGAAAAAGACTCAAGCTTCCCCATGACGATGCCGTTTATGATGAAACTTTTGAGCATCATTTTTTATGGAGATTTGTTGGTGGCCCTGCGTGCCCAGACGGAACCTTACGAGCTGGAAAAAGGTGCTGCGGCTGCTATGCAGGAAAAGTGGCTGGATCTTCTTTGTAAGCAGGTGTTGGACGGCAAGGGCTGTTCCAACCATGAGATGAAGGAGACGATGCCGCAAATCGCCACTGATTTTGCCGCAATTCCGGTCAATCGTATACCTAAGGTCAAAGTTGGCGTGGTAGGCGAGATTTATGTGAAGTATTCTCCCTTGGGCAACAATGATTTGGAGCGATTCCTGACCTCTCAGGACTGTGAGGTGAATTTGCCGGGATTGATGGGATTTGTGCAGTACAGTGCTTACAACATCAGTGAAACAGTACGGCTGTACGGTGGGAACCTGTTGGAAAAGTGGGTTCCCGATGTGATGCTGAAATTCATTGAGAATACGGAAGCGCTGGTGATCCGTGTTTTGAAAGAAAACGGATTTCATGCGCCGCTGCCTTTTAAGGAACTGGTAAAACTGGCTGATGGGATCATTGGCACCGGCAACAAGATGGGTGAGGGCTGGCTGCTGAGTTGCGAGATGGTGGAACTGGTGCGTGCCGGCTATGAGAATATAGTCTGTGCCCAGCCTTTTGGATGTTTGCCGAACCACATCAGCGGCAAGGGTGTGATCAATCGTATTCGCCAGATGTATCCCCAGGCTAATATCACACCAATCGACTATGATCCCAGTGCGACTCGTGTTAATCAGGAAAACCGCATCAAGCTGATGCTCGCTGTTGCAAGAGAGCGACTTCAGGAGCAGTACGGCGTGAAAAACTGATGTGTGATCAAGCATGAATAGATTTGTATAAAAACTGCCTTCGGGCAGTTTTTATTTTGCGTGGTTTTGCGGAATTCGGTTGACCTGAGAGGTGAAAAAGGCTATAATAAAATGTCTTATTATAGAGTACTATGCCCTGTTGGGCTTTGGAGGAAATTGTATGTGGATTGCGGATCAATGGCAGGATTATGAGCTGCTTGATTGTGGTGGAGGAGAAAAATTAGAGCGTTGGGACAAGCAGTTCCTGGTGCGCCCGGATCCTCAGGCCATCTGGGAGACTCCTCATCGGAATCCCGCCTGGAAACGGGCCAATGCCCGCTATCTCCGTTCGCAGACCGGCGGCGGTCACTGGGAGAAGAAAGCCCTGCCGGAAAGCTGGCAGGTGCATTATAAAGATTTGACTTTCCAGGTAAAACCCATGAACTTCAAGCATACCGGTCTGTTTCCGGAGCAAGCTGTGAACTGGGACTTCGCCATGGAGAAGATCCGTAACGCAGACCGGCCTATCCGCGTGCTGAATTTGTTTGCCTATACTGGCGGAGCTACGGTTGCTTGCGCCAAGGCGGGTGCTGCTGTGACCCATGTGGATGCGGCCAAGGGTATGGTGGCCTGGGCAAAGGATAACGCCAGATTGTCCGGTTTGTCTGATGCCCCCATTCGTTGGATCGTGGACGACTGCGCCAAGTTCGTGGAGCGTGAGATCCGCCGTGGAAAGACCTATGATGCCATCATTATGGATCCACCCAGCTATGGCCGTGGCCCTGGTGGTGAGGTCTGGAAACTGGAGGAAAGCCTGTATCCCTTTGTGAAGCTATGTGCCGGAGTCCTATCTGACAAGCCACTGTTTGTGCTGATCAATTCCTATACGACCGGACTTGCCCCCAGCGTGTTGGGTTATCTGCTGCACCTGTTGGTGGCGGAGAAGTACGGCGGAAAGATTACTTGGGATGAACTGGGGCTTCCTGTGACGGAGACCGGCATGGCGCTGCCCTGCGGCGCAACAGGCCGTTGGTTCAGCGAATAAAGATAAGAGAGTACTTGAAAATGTCAACGATGCTGCATACTGAAAAATTATCCTTTGCTTACCCGGCGGATGAGGAGGGAAAACGCGTTCAAGCGTTGGACGATGTGACCCTTTCCATTGAAAAAGGGAGCTTTGTGGTGGTGCTGGGACACAATGGCTCCGGCAAATCCACCCTGGCAAAGACCATGAATGCCATTTTGCTTCCCACCGGCGGAAAGGTTTATGTAGAGGACATGGACACCTCCGATGAGGCGGTCTTACTGGAGATTCGCCGCCGTGTGGGCATGGTGTTCCAGAATCCAGACAATCAAATCGTGGCCAACGTGGTGGAAGAAGACATCGCATTTGCACCGGAGAATCTGGGCGTTCCAACGGAAGAAATTCGCCATCGTGTGGATGATGCGTTGCATGCGGTTGGAATGAGCGAATTTGTTACCCATGCGCCGCAGTGACTATCCGGCGGACAGAAACAGCGCATTGCAATCGCAGGCGTCATCGCCATGCAGCCGCAGTGCATTGTATTGGACGAAGCTACGGCAATGCTGGACCCCATTGGCCGTCAGGAAGTGCTGTCCACAGTTCACCGTCTGAATCAGGAAAAGGGCATTACTGTGATTCTTATCACGCACCACATGAATGAGGCGCAGGATGCCGACCGTGTCATTGTAATGGACGATGGTCATATGGTGATGGACGGAACGCCGGCGGAGGTCTTTACGCAGGTGGGAAAGCTGCGGAGAATGGGCCTGACAGTTCCTGACACAGTTGACTTGCTGTACCGACTGCAGGGCGATGGATGGGATGTACCCTTGCATGCGTTGCAGGTGGAAGAATGTGCAGATGCCATTGTGGCAGCATTGAAGTAATTTGGGAAGGACCTAAGAGAGTGAAACCGATTCTTGAAGTCAAGCATTTAACGCATACTTACAGCGCGGGCACACCGTTTCAGCGCAGCGCTGTGGAAGATATGGATTTTGCTGTCAACGAGGGAGAATTTCTCGGAATTATTGGGCATACCGGTTCCGGCAAGTCTACCTTGATCCAGCATCTGAACGGCTTATTGAAGCCTACGGAAGGTCAGATTCTACTCCGCGGAAAAGATATTTGGGAAGAGCCCAAGAAGATTCGTGAAGTACGTTTCAAGGTGGGATTGGTGTTTCAGTATCCGGAATATCAATTATTTGAAGAAACGGTCTACAAGGATATTGCCTATGGCCCCACCAATATGGGTATGACAGGGGACGCACTGGATCACGCGGTGCGGGAAGCTGCCCGCCTGGTGGGATTGCGGGATGACCAATTGGAAAAGTCTCCCTTCGAACTGTCCGGCGGACAGAAGCGCCGTGTGGCACTGGCCGGTGTACTGGCGATGGAGCCGGATGTACTGGTTCTGGACGAGCCTACTGCCGGTTTGGATCCTGCCGGTCGTGAAAATCTGATGGCGAATATTCGGGACTACCACCGCAACAAGGGGAAGACCATTGTACTGGTGAGCCACAGCATGGACGAGATTGCCCAGAATGTGGATCGTATTCTGGTTTTGAAGTCTGCCCATGTGCTGATGCAAGGCACACCGGAGGAAGTGTTTGCTCGTGGTGAGGAACTGATCACCGCCGGATTAGATGTACCGCAGGTGACCCGCATTGCCATGGCCTTGCAGCGCCGTGGATTGCCGGTAGATCCGGCGGTCTATACTGTGGAAGCGTTGGAGCAGCAGCTGCAGCAACTCCGGAAAGGAGGCACAGTATGCTGAAAGATATAACGTTGGGCCAGTATTTCCCCGGAAACTCCATTGCGCACCGTCTGGATCCCCGCACCAAGATCTTGCTTGTGGTGCTGTATATCATCTCACTGTTTACGGCCAGAGGATTGGTATCTTATGCGTTGATTGCTGCTGTGTTGGCTGTTTGTATTAAAGTGTCTCATGTAGGATTGCGGCCCATGCTGAAAGGCATGAAGCCGGTGCTGTTCATTATGGTTTTTACCGGATTGTTGAATCTGTTTTTCACTCCCGGTGAACGGTATTTGATCGAATGGGGTGCTCTGCGGGTTTCTGATACGGGTATCAAGAACGCTGTGTTTATGGTGTTTCGCATTATGATGCTGATTATGGGAACCTTCCTGATGACCTATACCACCAGCCCCATCCGTCTGACGGACGGACTGGAGGCATTGATGAATCCGCTGAAGAAGATCAAGGTGCCGGTGCATGAACTGGCCATGATGATGGCAATTGCTCTGCGTTTTATTCCGACACTGATCGAGGAAACGGATAAGATCATGTCTGCACAGAAAGCGCGTGGTGCAGACTTTGAAAGCGGCAATATTTTTCAGAAAGCAAAGGCTTTGGTGCCTGTGTTGGTTCCTTTATTTGTCAGTGCCTTCCGTCGTGCTGATGAATTGGCCACGGCTATGGAGTGCCGCTGCTATGCGGGTGGAGAGGGCCGGACCAAACTGCATGTATTGAAATATGCTGGCAAAGATTATATTGCTTTGGCCTGTGGCATCATACTGCTGAGCGGAATTATTACGCTGCGAAAATTAGGAATCTGATTGAGAAAACCCAAAAGCGAGGAGCAATTATGCGCAATATCGCCTTAAAATTAATGTATAATGGTACGGCCTATCACGGTTGGCAGGTGCAGAAAAATGCTGTTACAATTTGTGAAACGCTGCAAAAAGCGCTGAAGCAGATTACCGGTGAAGATGTGCATTTGACCGGCTGCGGCCGGACAGATGCAGGCGTTCATGCCGAGCGCTATATTGCAAACTTCCACACGAATTCGCAGATCCCGTTGGAACGTTTACCCTTTGCCATCAACACCCATACGCCGGAGGATATTGCAGTCTTTGAGGCGCTGGAAGTGGCAGATGACTTCAACGCAATTGGCTCCTGTGTGAAAAAAGAGTATACGTATCGAATCTATAACTCTCGCGTGAAGAACCCATTTTATGTAAACCGTGCGTATTTCTATCCGAAGCGATTAGACGAGGAGTTTCTAAACCGTGCGGCGCATCAATTTGTAGGCACGCATGACTTTGCTGCTGTACGTTCCGTTGGCACAGAGACGAAGTCCACTGTTCGTACGATTTATTGGTGCGATGTGACTCGTAACGGAGACCTTCTGGAGCTAAAAGTGTGCGCCAACGGCTTTTTGTATAACATGGTGCGTGCCATTACCGGTACGGTATTGTACGCAGCGGAGGGGAAGTTCTTGCCGGAGGACATTCCTGCAATTTTAGATTCCGGCGATCGCCGTTTGGCCGGCCCCACGGTGCCGCCGGGCGGATTGTACTTAACGAGACTTTGGTATGAGGATGAACGACTCAATGTCTGATATGGAACGCAACATGAAAAAAATAGAAGAAGAGGAAACTCCTCGAAAGCATCATAAAATCGGAAAAGCTTTGCTGGTTTTTCTGATTTTACTGGTGGTTTTAGGCGTTGTCTTTGTGGCAGCGTGGCGGGACGGTACCGGCTTTGACGCACTGCGCCGCTATTTCAACTACGGCAGTACGGCGGAAAGCGGCGTAGTGGCATACCGCTATGATGCGGAAAACAGCAACCGCTTTGCCTTGATCGGGGATCGGTTGGTGGTGCTTTCCAATACCTCTCTTCGTTTGCTTGCGGCAGACGGCAGCGAAGTTTGGTCTACCAATGTGAAGATGACGAACCCTGCCCTGACACAAGGGGGGAACTATGTTGCGGCTTACGATGTTGGTGGGCAGTCTTTGTATGTTTTGGATGAAAATGGTCAACGCTTGACGATTGAAACAGAAAATGACGAACCTTTGATTTCTGCAAAACTGAACCAAAAGGGGATGTTGGCCGTTACTGCCGGGCAGCGCAGTCAAAAAGGCATCGTAAGCGTCTACGATGCGGACATGCAGTTGATTTTCCAATACCATTCTTCTCGCCGGTTTGTTAGCGATGCCTATGTAACGGACAACGGAAAATATCTGGCAGCGGTGACGCTGGGACAGGAAAACAGCGTTTTTGTGAGTAATATTGTCCTGTATGACCTGAAAAAGACAGATACCTTCGGAAACTATGATATTGAAGACGGCTTGGGAGTCGATATGGGGTCGTTGCAGGGACAAGTAGCGATGGTAACGGATACCGCATTGGTATTCGCTTCTGATAACGGAACCATCACAGGGACTTATGAATATTCTGAACCTTTTTTGCGGGAATATGATATAGCAGGAGAGGATTACGTTGCTCTGCTGCTGAACCGATACAAATCCGGCAGTGTCGGACGCCTGATAACGGTGGCACCGGACGGATCTGAAATTGCAAGTTTAGACGTTCATCAGGAAGTTTTGGATTTGTCTGCCAACGGACGATATTTGGCTGTCCTCTACACGGATCAACTGGTGATTTATAATCGCGAACTTCAGGTGTATTCCACACTGCACGGTGTAGGACGTGCGCAGAATGTATTGGCACGGGGCGATGGCTCTGTTCTGATTCTGACAGCGGATTCTGCGGAACTGTTCTTACCTTAAAAGTCAGAATTTACACCGATCATTCACAAATTGTTTTCAACCTGAGAGGTAGGCAAAGTTTACGACTCCTGCTATAATAGACATTGTCACTTTAGCAGACATCCTACTTGCTTTGATTCAAGCCAGGCAGCGAATGCTTTGTGCGTGAGTGGATTGATCTGGTAGAACGTTCTGCGGATGCAGGCGGTGTTGCCATCGCTTGCAGGAGGGAATTCGACTGTTGTACGTTCTGCCATTGGGTTTTCGTTTGTTTTGGACATTTCCGGAGGACGAAGAATACCGGTATTCTTCGACTTCTCTGAACATACATGCCAGAAAATGGCTGGCGCATTTGTAAACACTTCGGAGGTAAACCATGCAACCAACACTTTGCTCCAGATGCAATAAGAATATCGCTACGGTATTTATCACTCGTATGGAAGGTGAACGTACCATCAATGAAGGCCTGTGCCTGAAATGTGCCAAGTCTTTGGGTCTTCCGCAAGTGGGTGAGATGATGCAGCGCATGGGTATTACAGACGAGGATCTGGATACCTTGAACAATGAAATGATGCAGGCAATGGACTCCATTGAAAATGTGGAAGATCTGCCGGGGGACGATGATGAGGAAGAAGCTGGTAAAACAGCAACGTTCCCCTTCTTGAATCGACTGTTTAACAACGGTGAGGCACCCAGCGCTGCAGCCAATGAGGGACAGAGCGGCGACAACAGCCGTGGTCGGGACAAGAAGGAAAATAACAAGAGCAAACACAAACATCTGGATAGTTATTGTATTTCTCTGACCCGCAAAGCCAAAGAGGGAAAGTTGGATCCCGTCATCGGCCGTGCTGAGGAAATTGAGCGTGTAGTACAAATCCTGAACCGCCGTCAGAAGAATAATCCCTGCCTTATCGGCGAGCCCGGTGTTGGTAAGACGGCCATTGCTGAGGGCTTGGCGCAGAGAATCGTAAAGGGTGAAGTTCCGTTCAAACTGCGGGATAAGGAAGTCTACCTTCTGGATCTGACAGCTCTGGTGGCAGGAACCCAGTTCCGTGGCCAGTTTGAAAGCCGGATGAAGGGCCTGATTGACGAGGTGCGCAAGCAGGGAAACATTATCCTGATGATCGACGAAGTGCATAATATTGTGGGTGCCGGTGATGCAGAGGGCAGCATGAATGCTGCTAATATTCTAAAGCCCGCCTTGAGCCGCGGTGAAATTCAGGTTATCGGCGCAACCACATTCAATGAATACCGCAAGTCCATTGAAAAGGATACCGCCTTGGAGCGCCGTTTCCAACCTGTGACCGTGAATGAGCCGTCCATTGAGGATTCCATTCAGATCATGAAAGGTTTGGCACCCAATTACGAGGCATTCCACGGTGTGAAGATCTCTGAGGGAATTCTGCGTCAAGCGGTGCTGCTGTCCGAGCGGTATATCACCGATCGTTTCCTGCCGGATAAGGCGATCGACCTGATTGATGAAGCCTGCTCCGATCTGAACCTGAAAGATCCCAATATTTCCCGCCGTATGGAACTGCAGCGGGAGATCGATGATTATGAAAAAGAGCAGGTGATGCTGGAAGAGCAAAACGGCCAGGAGGGCGTGGAACCGGATTATGAGCGCTTGGCCTATCTGAAGAGCCGCACCATGCAGGATCGCACTGAGTTGGATGCCTTGTGCGCTTTGGGTGATCCGCAGTTGACCATGGAAAACCTGGCTCATGTCATCGAACTGTGGACGAAGATTCCGGCTGCAAAGATCCGTGAGCAGGAGTTCCAGCGTCTCAGTCAGTTGGAGAGTCGTTTGAAAGAGCATATCATCGGACAGGATCAAGCCATCACCGCCGTTTCTGCTGCGGTTCGTCGTAATCGTGTGGGCATCAGTCCCAAGCATAAGCCGGTCAGTTTTATTTTTGTCGGTTCTACCGGTGTGGGTAAGACGGAACTGGTAAAGCGCCTTGCTACAGACCTGTTTAACACGCCGGATGCGCTGATCCGTCTGGATATGTCCGAGTTTATGGAGAAACACTCCGTTTCCCGTATTGTCGGTTCTCCGCCCGGCTATGTGGGCTATGACGAAGCCGGTCAGCTGACGGAGAAGATCCGCCGCAAGCCCTATGCAGTGATTCTGTTTGACGAAATTGAAAAGGCGCATCCTGATGTGCTGAATGTGTTGCTGCAGATTTTGGACGACGGTGAGATCACAGATTCCCACGGCCGTAAAGTCAACTTTGAGAACACGATCATTGTGATGACGTCTAATGCCGGCAGCCAGAACAAGGAGAGTACGGTGGGCTTTGACCGGACGCTGAATCAGCAGGACGAGGAGCGCGCCATGAAGGCACTACAGCAATTCCTGCGGCCTGAGTTTATCAACCGCGTGGATGCGGTGATTACCTTTAACCGCCTGACCGAAGAGCATTTTGAGAGTATTGCACGCATTATGCTGAATGAGCTGAAAGACTCTTTGGCTGACAAGGGGTATACCTTCACATATGATGATGCAGTAGTGAATTTCCTGAAGGAAAAATCCTATTCTCGCACTTATGGTGCCCGAAACCTTCGCCGCACGATTCAAAAGGAAGTGGAAGATCCCATGGCAACGAAAATCATTGACAGTTATGATCATCCCATCACGCAGATCCGCGCAACCATTGAGGATGGGGCGATCCAACTGTATACGCTCTAACATACTGGAGGGGAAAGTGATGAAGCTGTTTCGCAAGAATATGGATCCGCGCTGTGCCTATTGCATGCGTGGCCAGCAGATCAATGATCGGGATGTGATGTGCGTAAAGCGCGGCATCGTACCGGTGGAGCATCACTGCCATGCGTTTCGATATGACCCGTTGAAGCGTATTCCGCCTCGTCCGGCCACACTGGAGGAAAATCATCTGAAAGAGTCTGATTTCAGTCTATAAAACTTAGCAGGCATCCCATTTGGGATGCCTGTTGTCACAGAGGAGAACCGATATATGGAAATCAAGCGTGTTTGCAGGATCTGTTACAGCGCTACCGGGAATACCGAGAAGGTGACGGATCGTTTGGCAAAGTCCCTATCTTCTTGCCTTGGAGTGCCGCTTGTCAGTCTTAGATTTACGAAGCCACAGGACCGAGAAGCACCGTACATATTTGAAGCGGGAGATTTGGTGGTTGTCGGTACACCGACCTATGCCGGAAAGATGCCCAATAAGCTACTGCCGGACTTTCAAAGCAAACTGATCGGCAACGGAGCGCTGGCTGTGGCCTGTGTGACTTTTGGCGGTCGTAGTTATGACAATGCGTTGGCAGAGCTGTGCGCTGTTTTAAAGGCGGATGGATTCAGTATCATCGCAGGTGGTGCCTTTGTCGGAAGCCATGCGTTTTCAAATGTGCTCCAGAGCGGGCGACCTAATTCTGCAGATGAGGAAGAGCTGCAAAAATTCTCTGATCAAATAGCTGTAAAGCTAAAAGACGTTACAGATATAACGGCAGAAATCACCGTTCCGGGCAATGCGGATGCACCCTATTATGTGCCGCTGGGAACGGATGGACTGCCGGCAAAATTCTTGAAAGCAAAACCATGTACGGATATAACCAAGTGCAGCGGATGCGGAGTTTGTGCCGAGAGTTGCCCTATGGGAGCCATCGACCCACTGCATACAGCGGTGGTAAATGGCATATGTATCAAGTGCCACGCCTGTGTGCGGAAGTGCCCGTCTCGTGCAAAATACTTTGATGATGCAGCGTTTCTGTCACATGTTGCAATGTTGGAGCAGAGTTTTCAAAGTGAGAAGCAGAACGAATGGTACCTCTAAGCGAATATTAAAAATCATTTCCTTTGGAGGATGGCATGCAAGCTTTTGAATTAGCGATTTTAAACTGGATCCAGACATTACGTTGTGGAGTTTTGGATGTGATCCTTCCGGCTGTCAGTTGGACGGCAGATCACGGCGAGATTTGGATTTTACTGGCGATCGTTCTGATAGTGATTCCAAAGACACGCAGGATCGGCTTTGCGGTCGCCTGCGGACTGGTTTTGGATCTGCTGCTTTGTAATATCTGGCTGAAACCGATGATCGGCCGAGTACGCCCGTTTGCAATAGCCCCATCCACAGAGCTTTTGATCAAGCCACCGCATGACGCATCTTTTCCATCCGGCCACACCGCGGCATCTTTTGCGGCGGTCACAGCTTTGGCCGTGGCTGGAAGCAAACTCTGGCGACCTGCATTGATCCTTGCTGTTTTCATATCATTTTCCCGACTGTACCTGTATGTTCACTGGCCCAGTGATGTATTAGGAGGTATTGCAGTTGGAATTTTTGCGGGGTGGTTGGGCGCAAAAATTGCCGAGCGACTGATGAAACATTTGGATAAAAAAAGCCTCTGATGCGAAACATCAGAGGCATTTTCCGTGATACGTTGTGAATTTAAGCATGTTCCTTTTCGTAGGACTTCAAGAATGCTACCAAAGATTCCACACCCTCCTTGGGCATCGCATTATAAATGGAAGCACGCAGGCCGCCAACACTTTTGTGACCTTTCAGGTTATCAAAGCCGGCTGCCTTTGTGGCGGCAACGACTTCGGCATCCTGCTCTTTGGAGGGGGTAACGAAAGGCACGTTCATCACAGAACGGTCTTCGGTTCGAACCGCACCGGTAAAGAACTTGCTGCTGTCCAGGAAGTCGTACAGAACCTTGGCCTTGTCCTCGTTGCGCTGAGCCTGTGCCTCCAAACCGCCATTGGCCAACAGGTACTTGAACACCTTGCCGCAGCAGTAAATGTCCCAGCAGTTGGGGGTGTTATACAGAGAGCCGTTGTCGGCATGAGTCTTGTACTGCAGATAGGTAGGAACAAAGGAAGGAAGGTCGTCTCGGATCAGATCTTCGCGAATGATGACGATGGCCATTCCTGCGGGGCCGACGTTCTTCTGCACGCCACCCCAGATCAAGCCGTAATCGGCTACATTGCAGGGACGGGACAGGAACATGGAGGACTGGTCAGATACCAGGATCTTGCCCTTGGTGTTGGGTAATTTACGGTAAGTAGTTCCGTTGATGGTTTCGTTTTCGCAGATATAAACGTAATCTACATCTTCGTCAATGGGAAGATCGGAGCAGTCAGGTACATAGGAGAAGTTCTTGTCGGCAGAAGAGGCAATGATTTGCACATCTCCATATTTTTTCGCCTCGGCAATCGCTTTTTTGCTCCAGGCACCGGTTTCAATATAACAAGCTTTGCCGTTCTTCATGAGGTTCATGGGAACCATGGCAAACTGCACAGTGCCGCCGCCCTGAATGAACAGAACCTTATAGTTCTGAGGAATGTTCATAAGTTGGCGCAGGTCAGCCTCAGCCTCGTCCAGAATCTGCTGGAAGACGGAAGAGCGGTGGCTCATCTCCATGACGCTCATGCCGCTGCCATGGTAGTTCATGACCTCGGCGGCGATCTCCTCCAATACCGGCTCCGGCATCATAGCAGGACCGGCGGAAAAATTATAAGTACGACCGTATTTCATAAGGATTCCTCCGTATATTGCGATTGATTATGCAGCGGAAGCTGCACCTTACACGTTGTTCCTATTATAGTGCGGCTTTTGCGGAGATGCAAGTTTTTTTGATGAGATGTGACAGGGGAGCAGAA
>JAKSQE010000109.1 GCA_024404295.1 Oscillibacter sp. | reverse complement strand
TGCGTCAAGGCTCCCGGCTTCGGCGACCGCCGCAAGGAAATGCTGCAGGATATCGCCATTCTGACTGGTGGTACTGTGATCAGCGAAGAAGTTGGTCTGGAACTGAAGACCGCCGATGTCTCCATGCTGGGCCGTGCCCGTCAGGTGAAGGTCACCAAGGAGAACACCACCATCGTGGACGGCGCAGGCGATACACAGGCCATCAAGGATCGCGTGGCACAGATTCGCAGCCAGATGGCCGCAACTACCAGCGATTACGACCGCGAGAAGCTGCAGGAGCGCCTGGCAAAACTGGCCGGCGGCGTGGCTGTTATCAAGGTCGGTGCTGCTACCGAGACCGAGATGAAGGAGATGAAGCTCCGCATTGAGGACGCTCTGAATGCTACCCGCGCTGCTGTGGAAGAGGGCGTTGTCGCCGGCGGCGGCACCATCTTCGTCAATGTTATCCCTGCGGTGGAAGCTCTGCTGAGCACGGTGGAGGGCGACGAGAAGACCGGCGTCCAGATCATTGTCAAGGCTCTGGAGGCCCCCATCCGTCAGATCGCAGCCAATGCCGGTCTGGATGGGTCTGTCATTCTGGAGAAGGTCCGTTCCTCCGGCAAGGTGGGCTACGGCTTCGATGCCTATAAGGAAGAGTATTGCGACATGGTTTCCTCCGGTATTATTGATCCTGCCAAGGTGACCCGCTCCGCTCTGGAGAATGCCGCTTCCGTCTCTTCTATGGTGCTGACCACCGAGTCTCTGGTGGCCGACAAGCCCGAGCCTCCCGCACCTGTGGCTGCAGCTCCCGACATGGGCGGCATGTATTAAGCCGATCCGAACGTATAAAATAAGACCGATACCTGCTATGATGCGGGTATCGGTTTTTTTATGAAGAAGCAAAAACCAGACAAAAAGGGCAAAATCGTCTTTACAAATGGTAGTGGTTCTGCTAAAATATACTTTATGTATTCATTTTAACGGAAAAGGAGAATTGCAATGTCTACTGAATTTTCCAGAACGTTAGCTCTGCTGCGGCAGGAGCGTGGGGTGTCTCAACGCACAGCCTCCAAGGATTTGGGAATTTCTCAGGCTCTTTTGAGCCATTATGAAAATGGCATCCGGGAACCCGGCCTGGCCTTTGTTGTAAAAGTCTGCGACTATTACCACGTTTCTGCAGACTATATGTTGGGACGCACTTTGGCCCGTGACGGCAGTATGCTGACCTCGGAGGAGATTTTGAATGCTGCTGAGCCAAACAATGTGCTGCAGGGCAGCGTTTTGGCAACTTTGCAAAGCAAACTGCTATCCGGCGCCATCAGCGTGTTATTTGGTTTGCTGGGTAAGATAGGCAACAAGGGTGCCATCAATGCGGCAGCGAACTGTTTGGGGACTACCATCTATCAACTATATCGCCATTTGCACCATGCTGCTGGCGGAAGCGACAGCTATTTTGCGCTTTCCCAGATAGATTGTGCTGTGGGAATGGCCGGCGCTGATATTAAACTGGCAGAGTGTGATTATGCACGGGCACTATATGCGGAAGTGGAAAAGAAGACCCAGTTCCCTGATATGACACAGGAAGCGCTGAATGCAGCGTATCCCGGCCGCAACCAGAGTATGACGCAGGTGCTCAGCACAGCGGACCAGCGAATCCAAAGCTACGCAGAGCGGTAAAAAATCACGAAGAAAAGAAGGCTGGACGGCACAGCTTTGCTGTGATACACTACATTTATCATGATTGAGTTCACTCCCAAGGAGGAGCATATGGCAAAGCAGAGCAACATCCGAAATTTCAGCATCATCGCTCATATTGACCACGGCAAGTCTACGTTGGCAGATCGCTTGCTGGAAAAGTGCGAGGCAGTCTCCCAGCGCCAGATGGCAGATCAGCTTCTGGACAACACGGAGTTGGAGCGGGAACGTGGCATCACCATCAAGGCCCGTGCCGTGAAGCTGAACTATAAAGCGCAAGACGGAGAAATCTATGAGCTGAACCTCATCGATACGCCGGGCCATGTGGACTTTAACTATGAAGTGTCCCGTTCATTGGCTGCATGCGAGGGCGCTGTTCTGGTGGTGGATGCCACCCAGGGCGTGGAGGCCCAGACACTGGCGAATACCTATCTGGCTATGGAGCATGATCTGGAGATCCTGCCTGTATTTAATAAAATCGACCTTCCTGCTGCTGACCCGCAGAAGGCCAAGCAGGAAGTGGAGGACATCATCGGTCTGCCTGCCATGGACGCACCGGAGATTTCCGCCAAAATGGGTACGAATATCGAGGCGGTGCTGGAAGATGTGGTGCAGAATATCCCTGCTCCCACCGGCGATCCCAATGCACCTTTGAAGGCGCTGATATTTGACAGTCAGTACGACAGCTATCGTGGCGTTATCGTTTATTTCCGCATTATGGAAGGTACCATCAAGGTGGGCCAGAGTGTGAAAATGATGGCGACCGGCGCTACTTATAACGTAGTGGAGTGCGGCCATTTGCTGCCTTTGGGTCTGGAACCATGCAATAGCCTGTCCGCCGGTGAAGTTGGTTACTTTACCGCCTCCATCAAGACGGTCAGCGATACCCGTGTAGGCGATACCATCACCTCCACGGAGAATCCGACTGTTGAGCCTCTCCCCGGCTATCGTCCCGTGCAGCCTATGGTGTATTGCGGTATTTATACGGAGGACGGCTCTAAGTACCCGGACTTGCGCGATGCATTGGAAAAACTGCAGCTGAATGATGCGTCTCTGAGTTTTGAACCGGAGAGTTCCGTGGCGCTGGGCTTTGGCTTCCGCTGCGGCTTTCTGGGTATGCTCCATATGGAGGTTATTCAGGAGCGTTTGGAGCGGGAGTTCGATCTGGATTTGGTCACGACCCTGCCTTCTGTTATTTACAATGTTTATAAGACCAACGGCGATTTAATTAAGGTGGATAACCCCCACAATTACCCCGATCCATCCGTCATTGACCGCGCGGAGGAGCCTTATGTCCGGGTGAATATTATTGCGCCCAATGAGTATGTGGGCAACATTATGCCTATGTGCCAGGATCGCCGTGGCGAGTTTAAGGATATGCAGTATCTGGATACCAATTTGGTAGAGCTGCACTATCAGATGCCCCTGAATGAGATCATCTACGACTTCTTTGATGCCTTGAAAGCCAATACCAAGGGCTATGCCTCCCTGGACTATGAGCTGTCCGGCTATCGTTCCAGCGATTTGGTGAAGGTAGATTTGCTGCTGAACGGCGACCAGGTGGATGCACTGAGCTTTATCGCCCATCGGGATAAAGCTTATCCTCGCGCTCGACGTCTGTGCGAAAAGCTGAAGGAAAACATTCCCCGCCAACTGTTTGAAATTCCCATTCAGGCAGCCATCGGTGGCCGCGTCATTGCCCGTGAGACGGTAAAGGCTATGCGCAAGGACGTTTTGGCCAAGTGCTATGGCGGCGACGTCACCCGCAAAAAGAAGCTGCTGGAGAAGCAGAAAGAGGGCAAGAAAAAGATGCGTGCACTGGGTACGGTGCAGATGCCTACGGAGGCATTCCTGGCTGTCCTCAAGTTGGATGAGTAAAATCATGCGTGTCTATTTGTAAGAAAAAGCAATTTGGGAGAGCAGAACAATGAGTACAGAGAAAAGTTTAATTCCTAAAATTGGTATGCGAAACATCAAAAGCGCAACCGCGGCAGCCTTGTGTGCGTTGGTCTATTTCTTCTTCGACCGCAGTCCCGCCTTTGCGTGTATCGGTGCCATTTTCGGCACCGGATACGACTTGGAAAACTCCAAGCTCCACGGCGGAAACCGCTTTTTCGGCACACTGATCGGCGGTCTGCTGGGAATGGGGTTGTTTCGCATCTACTTGATTTTCTATCCTCAGGCGGGACGTCACCTTCTCCAGGTTCCGTTGGTATTTATCGGAACGATCATTCTGATCATCCTTTGCACCAAGTTCTGGGCGGGCGGCGTGCAGCCCGGTGGCGTGGTGCTGTGTATTATCTTGTTCAACACACCGCCGGAAACATATGTCAGCTACTCCTTAAATCGCATTTTTGATACGGGCGTGGGCGTTTTGGCGGCAATGTTGGTGAATTACCTGCTGCCCGGCGGTTTCGCTTTTGGAAAGAAGAAAAAAGAACCTGCGGAAGAACAGTCCATATAAATAAATAAAACCTCCTTCGGCATGTGCCGAAGGAGGTTTTAAAACTGTCAATCAAGTGGTAAGACCTTGATGAGGGAAATTACGGAAGAAATCCAGGAAGAGTTCGCTTCGTTTTCGACAGGCTAAAAGACTCGGCCAAATTTAATCAGTTCCATGTAAAAAAAGCGGAGAGCCCAAACAGGAACGGGATGTATTTTCGGACGGCAAATAAAACGGTGCTCACATGCCGGGCAAAGAGGGGATAAATCTGCGACCAAAACG
>JAKSQE010000108.1 GCA_024404295.1 Oscillibacter sp. | reverse complement strand
CAATGGGCGAGATGGAGAAGCTGGAGAAGTACCTGGGCGGCGTGAAGGAAATGAAGAAGCTGCCTGGCGCTCTGTTCATTGTTGATACCCGCAAGGAGCGCAACGCAATCGCTGAGGCTCACAAGCTGGGCATTCCCGTGGTTGCCATTGCTGATACCAACTGCGATCCCGATGAGATCGATTATGTGATCCCCGGCAACGATGACGCTATCCGTGCTATCAAGCTGATCTCTTCTGTCATTGCTAACGCTGTTCTGGAAGGCAAGCAGGGCGAGCAGGTCGAGGACGGCACCGAGGCTGTTGAGGCTGCTGAATAATTGAACTTTGCGGGAGCGCAAGCTCCGATACAATCAAATTGGAGGAATAAGAAAATGGCTTTTACCGCTGCTGATGTTAAGACCCTGCGCGAAATGACTGGCGTAGGTATGATGGACTGCAAGAAGGCTCTGACCGAGACCGACGGCGACATGGACAAGGCTGTCGAGTTCCTGCGCGAGAAGGGCCTGGCCGCTTCTGCTAAGAAGGCTGGCCGAATCGCTGCCGAGGGCATGGCTTACGCCGCGGTCATCGATGGTACCGGCGTTGTGGTCGAGGTTAACGCTGAGACCGACTTCGTTGGCAAGAATGAGAAGTTTGTTGATTTTGTCAAGGGTGTTGCTGCTACTGTGGCTGCTAACAAGCCCGCTGATCTGGATGCTCTGATGGAGTGCAAGTACAATGGCACCGACCTGACCGTGCTGCAGCAGCAGCAGGAGATGGTTCTGGTCATCGGCGAGAACATCAAGGTTCGTCGTTTCGCCACCTTCACCGAAGGCGTCTCCGTTCCTTATATTCACGCCGGCGGCAAGATCGGTGTTCTGGTCAACCTGACCGTTGAGGGTGGCGTTGATGCTACCGAGATCGGTAAGGACGTCGCCCTGCAGATCGCTGGCCTGAATCCCCGTTTCTGGGATAAGAGCCAGGTTTCTCAGGAAGTCCTGGACGAGGAGAAGAAGATTATGCTGGCTCAGATGGACAACGACCCCAAGATGGCCGGTAAGCCTGAGCAGGTCAAGGAGAAGATCGTTGTTGGTAAGCTGAACAAGTTCTATTCTGAGAACTGCCTGCTGCAGCAGGAGTTCGTCAAGAACGGTGACTTCACCGTTGAGAAGTATATCGAGTCCGCTGCTAAGGCTCTGGGTGCCAGCGTGAAGTTTGTTGACGCTGTCCGCTTTGAGAAGGGCGAGGGCATCGAGAAGAAGGAAGAGAACTTCGCTGACGAAATTGCCAAGATGGTGAAGGGCTAATTCTTCGTTCAAACTATTTCGGTTAAATGAAAAAGTTTCCCCCCAAATGTTGTGAAACATTTGGGGGGTTCTTTTGCCATTAGGGTTGTAAAAAAAAAGAAAAAATGGTATACTGATTCTATATTGGGTAATTATGTGATTGAGGAAACTTATGCTACATTATCTGCAAAATTTATGGATGGCGTTAGACCTCAGCTCTTTGACTGATGCATTATTGCGAGTTGCTGCTGTCTTTCTGTGCTTAACGGTTCACGAAACTTGTCACGGCATTGCAGCATTAGCGTTAGGCGATCCTACAGCGAAATCCATGCACCGGTTGTCTCTGAATCCATTGCGCCATATTGATTGGTTTGGACTTGCCATGATGTTTGCGGCAGGTTTTGGTTGGGCGAAACCCGTACCGGTCAATCCAAATTACTTCAAAAACCCAAAAAGGGGAATGGCGATTACAGCCTTAGCTGGGCCGATTTCCAATCTGCTTCTCGCTGTTTTGATGCTTTTCGTATGTAAGGCTATTTACCTTTACGTTCCTTATAATGACAATGTTCAAGTAATTTTTTCTTGGCTCATAGGAACGGTTGTACCTTTGTCGATCGGATTGGGATTATTTAATCTCATTCCTTTCCCACCACTGGATGGGTCTAAGGTAGCCGCAGTGTTGTTGCCCGATCATGCGTACATATTTTTAATGCGCTATGAGCGCTACGGCATCGTGGTGTTGCTTGCACTATCCGTTCTTGGCTTTAGCGGAGGAATTCTCAGTACGTTTATTTTTCGGGTATACCGGTTCCTTCTGAACTTATTTTTTGAGGTGTAAACATTGGAAAATCCAGTATTTAAATTGGAAAAAGTAGTGCGTTCCCGTGAGGAGATGCAGGACTTTGAAGGTCCTTTGGATCTGATTTTGTTTTTGCTCGGCAAAAATAAAATGGAGATTCAGGATATTTCTATTTCCCTCATCTGCGATCAGTACGTGGCATGGTTGGAGCAGCGTCAAAAAATGGATTTAGATGTTGCCAGTGAATTTGTGACCATGGCTTCCCATTTAGTTTATATCAAAACCCGCATGCTGCTATCTATCGAGGATGAAGAAGCGCAGACAGAAGTGGATGCCCTGATTCAGTCCTTGGAGGAGCGCCGTCGTAACGAAAACTATGTTCGTGTGAAGATGATGAGTGAGCGACTGGCTCCCATGAGTGAGTATGGTCGAAATATCATGACTCGAAATCCCGAACCGGTGAAGCGTGGTAAAATTTTTGAATACAGCCACGAAAAAGCCGACTTGCTGTTGGCAATGGCTGATATTCAGAATCGAGCAGAGCGGAAATTACCCCCGCCCAGGACATCCTTTAAGGATATTGTGCAACACGAGCCATATCCGGTGGAAAGCAAAGCCAGAGACATCATTCGCCGCTTAAAAGAGGGCGGTATTACGCGGTTCCTGCTTTTGTTCAAAGGGAATCGCAGCCGCAGCGAGGTAGTGGCAACCTTCTTGGCAGTGCTGGAACTTTGCCGTGCTAAGGTGCTGCATTTGTCCGGTTCAGAAACGGACTGCATGGTGCGGCAAGAGGGTGAATTGCCCGAAAACATTACATTCTGATAAGGAGACACTGCCATGGAACCCATGGAGATCAAAGAAATAGAATCTGCGGTGGAAGGGATCTTGTTTGCATCGGGAGAGCCTGTGCATATTGACCGAATCTGCGTTGCATTAGAAATGGATCGGCCAACTGTGGAGCAAGTGCTGCAGAAACTGATGGATCATTATGCTTATGAACGTCGTGGTATCCGCCTGATTCGCATTGAAGATAGCTGGCAGATGTGTTCGTCCCCCGACTACGCAGACGTTATTCGCAAAGCATTTGAAATTCGAAAACCTGCAAAACTAAGCCAGCCTGCTCTGGAAGTACTGACGATTATTGCCTATTATCAGCCGACGACCCGTGCTTATGTCGATCAAATTCGCGGCGTAGACAGTTCCTACACCATGGGATTACTGCAGGAGCGAAATCTGATTGAAGAATGTGGCAGGCTGCAGGTTCCCGGCAGGCCTCGTCAGTACCGCACAACCAAGCAGTTTCTGCGTGCGTTCCATTTGACCTCTCTGGAAGATCTGCCGGAGATGCCGGATCTTGGCGGAGAAGGACAAATGCGGTTAGATGATAACGGTGATATTATAGACCCTATGGAAAAAGCTGAGATTATCGGTGCAGATACGCCTGATGAAGCAAACTTCCCCGTCGTAGAGGAAGATTAAATCAGCGAGAAAGGAGACGCTGCCATGATTATGCTCTGGATTTTAGGGATTCTGGCGGCATTCATTCTGCTGATTTGTTTTCTGCGTGTTGGCGTTGTTGCAACGTATGAACAGAAGAATTTGTTGATAGATGCGAAAATCGGATGGTTTCGAGTTCACATACTACCAAATAAGAACGACAAAAATAAGAAAAACGAAGAGCCGAAAGAAAACGAGAAAAAAATTTCTGCGACGCATCGAAAGCCAACATTTGCAGAAGTCAAAGATGCTGTGCAAACATTGTGGCCTGCTGTAAAAAAAGCCTTGCATAAAACCAGGCGTGGTATACGCATTCAACCTTTGATGCTTAACCTTACGGTGGGTGGACAAGCAGACCCTGCCGAAGCTGCGCAGCTATATGGAGAACTTCATGCAGCCCTTTGGGGCGGAATGCCTGTACTGGAACAACTTTTAGTCATTCCAGATCCAAGGATTCATATCGGAATCAACTTTGATGATTCTGAATGGGAGTATTCGGGAAAAATTGGGATTTCTGCGAGAGTTGGTACTTTGCTTGGAATTGGGCTTACGTTAGCAATTCCAGCATTAAAATGGTATTTGCACAATCAAAAAGATTCAAAGACACAGCTAAAAGAAGCGATCGAAAATAAAGCCGCATAAGGAAGGATGAATCAGATGGAAAACATGGAAAAAAAAGGCCAACTGCAGGTCCTAATGCAGACTACGATGAATAAGATCCATGAGATGGTCGACACCAATAACATCGTAGGCCAGCCTATTACAACACAGGACGGCGTTACTTTGATCCCTATTTCCAGAGTCAGCTTCGGTTTTGGTAGCGGCGGTGGTGATTACGGCAAGAATAGTGCCAAAGAAAACTTCGGCGGTGGCAGTGCGGCCGGCGTGAAGATCGATCCCGTTGCTTTCCTGATCATTAAAGACGGCACCACCC
>JAKSQE010000107.1 GCA_024404295.1 Oscillibacter sp. | reverse complement strand
AAGACCTTTTTGCAAAATTTTTAAATGTTCTGTCAATCATCTCCAGATGCAGCTATGTCACACCTCTCCAAGATAGGTAAAGCGCTGATAGGTCACCCCATCTCGCTCCACGGTTTCATTCCACATTGCTGCCGGACGCACCCAGATGCCCTGCTCGCCGTACAGAGCCTGATATACTACCATGGGCTCCAGTGTTTCGGAATGTTTTGCAACGTACAGCACCCGATATTCGTTTCCCTTGAAATGGCGATAGCGTCCAGGTCGAATTTCCATCTCCATGCGATCCCTCCCAAGGATTTAAACGCCGGCCGTATGGCCGGCGTTTCCTCTTATTTCAAGCAATCCAATTTCGTTGTATCGATCTCCTGAAACTCGCGTTCTTCCATCAGCGCCAAAACTTCTTCCAGTTTCGGCAAAGCCGGCATAGCTCCCATACGGGAAACCGTAATGGCTGCCGTATGGCTGGCAAACGCTAACGCTTCACGCTTAGACAGGCCAGCGGTCAAGCCGGTACAAAATGCGCCTGTAAAAGAATCGCCCGCTGCGGTAGGATCCGCCACATGGGGCATTTTTACACTGGGCACATAACGCAGATCGTTCTCTTTCACCACTGCAGAACCATATTCACCCAGCGTGATGATGACATGCTTTACACCTTTTTTCCGCAAAGCAGCGGCAATCTCCTGCAAATCGGAATCTCTCGGGCCGCTCTCTCCGATCCGCAGCGGCAGGTGCATTTCCTGAGAGGCCTCCTGCTCGTTGGGGGTCAGATATGTCACATAAGATAGTAATTCATCATCCAACTCTGTGGCAGGTGCCGGATTCAGCATTACAGGGACGCCTGCATCCTTTGCCCACTTTGCCACCGCACGGTTCACCTCAATGGGAACTTCCAGTTGCAGCAGCACAATATCAAACGTGCCAATCTCCTCTTTCAGCCACGCAATCTCATCCACTTGCAGCGTCTGATTGGCACCGGGAATTACCACAATGCGGTTCTGTGCGGTGTGTTCCGTCACTTCCAATGTGACATGACCAATTCCGGAGTGCATTCCCTTTCGTACCATCACATGGCTCAAGTCCATGCCAGCCTCGCGGGGCATTTCCAAAAGGGTCTCGCCAAACAGGTCATCGCCGATGCAGCCCACCATGGTCACATCTGCGCCAAGCCGCGCACACTGCAATGCCTGATTGGCACCTTTACCACCGGGAGCCATCTGAAAGGCCGTTCCATATACAGTTTGTCCTGACTTAGGGACCTGTTTCGTGACCGCGATCACGTCCATCACGAAGCTGCCCACCACCAGAATACGGGGTTTTTTTTGCATAAATCTTACTCCAATAATGCTTGTTGACAATGTATCTATTATAAGGCTTTCCTCAGAAAATGCAAATATTTTCTTTATATTTATTTAGGTTTTCTGTCTTTATTACAAAAAAGCAGCTGTGAAGCGTCTGCCTCACAGCTGCCGGAACACTTTTTAATTAGTTGCCGCTTCTGCCGCCGGCGGTGGTGTCCTTCAGCAGGACATCGTGGGCACCGCCCTCCACAATGGAGGTTGCGGAAACCAAGGTCAGTTTGGCCTTCTCACGCAGCTCGGGGATATTCAATGCACCACAGTTGCACATGGTGGAGCGAACCTTGGCCAGAGTAGTCGCCATGCCGTCAGCCAGAGCACCGGCATAGGGAACGTAGGAATCCACGCCTTCCTCGAAGCTCAGCTTCGCGGCGCCGCCCAGGTCGTAACGCTGCCAGTTACGGGCACGGGCGCTACCCTCGCCCCAGTACTCTTTCATATAGCTGCCGCCAACCAGAATCTTATTGGTAGGAGACTCGTCGAAGCGGGAGAAATAACGGCCCAACATGCAAAAGTCTGCACCCATAGCCAAAGCCAACGTAATGTGATAATCCTGCACGATACCGCCGTCGGCACAGATGGGCACATACACGCCGGTCTCTTCGAAATACTTATCGCGCTCGGCAGCCACATCAATGACTGCGGTAGCCTGACCACGGCCAATGCCCTTGGTCTCACGGGTAATGCAGATCGAACCGCCGCCGATGCCGATCTTTACGAAGTCTGCACCTGCGTCAGCCAGGAAGCGGAAGCCTTCCCCGTCAACCACGTTGCCGGCGCCCACCTTCACGGTATCACCATAGTGCTCACGGATCCACTTCAGGGTCAGTGCCTGCCACTCGGAATAACCCTCAGAAGAGTCGATGACCAGCACATCCACACCGGCTTCCACCAATGCGGGAACGCGCTCGGCGTAGTCGCGGGTATTGATACCGGCGCCAACCACATAACGCTTCTGCTCGTCCAGCAGTTCCAGAGGATTACCCTTGTGGGAATCATAGTCCTTACGGAACACGAAAGACACCAGATGTCCGTCCTTCGACACGATGGGCAGTGCATTCAGCTTGTGGTCCCAGATAATGTCATTTGCTTCCTTCAAGGTCGTTCCTTCGGGCGCAGTGATCAGCTTCTCAGCGGGGGTCATGAAGTCAGCAACCTTTGCGGAGGGTTCCATACGGCTGACACGGTAGTCACGACTGGTGACCATGCCCAGCAGCTTGCCGGTGCCGGTACCGTCATCGGTAACAGCCATGGTGGCATGACCGGTACGTTCCTTCATTGCAAGCACATCTGCCAGTGTGTCCGTTACGCGCAGGTTGGAATCGCTGAACACAAAGCCGGCTTTGTAGTTCTTCACCTTGCGAACCATCTCTGCCTGAGACTCAATGCTCTGGGAGACGAACGTAAAGGCGATGCCGCCTTCCTTGGCAAGGCCAATGCCCATCTGCTCACCGGAGACAGCCTGCATGACAGCGGAAACCATGGGAACATTCATCGTCAGGGGGCACTCCTCGCCCTTTTTGAACTTGACCACAGGGGTTTTCAGGGAAACATTTGCAGGAATGCACTCGGAAGAAGAATAGCCCGGAACCAGCAGGTATTCACTAAAGGTATGGGAAGGTTCAGTGAAATAATAAGCCATAACACACCTCATCATCAGAATATTTGTCAGTTATTGTACCATGCAAAATCTAAGGGGTCAATGCAGAGCTTGAAATATTTTAACGCATTTTTGTAGAAAAAAGCGGCGCCGCAGAGCCGCTTTTTAGAAGCTCTTACTCGTTGGTATAGTTGTCAAAATAACCCTGAATGTAGATAATAGGCGTGCCCTTATCACCGGAGCCGGAGGTCAGGTCGCACAGAGAACCGATCAGATCGGTCAGGCGGCGGGGCGTAGTACCCTCGGACACCATGTTACCAACCAGACTGGAGCCGTCTTTCTGGGAGATCTTGTCCTTAATGGCTGCTTTCAGATCGTCGCCGGACAGGGCGGCAAAATCGTTATCGGCCAGATACTTCAGCTTCAGCTCGTTGGGTGTACCCTCCAAACCTGCGGTATAAGCAGGAGAAACAACAGGGTCAGCCAACTCCCAGATCTTGCCCACGGGATCCTTGAAAGCGCCATCGCCATAAACCATGACTTCCACATGCTTGCCGGTGGCCTCCAGAATCTTCTTCTGAATGCTCTCCACCAGACTCTGGCAATCACGAGGGAACAGCTTCACGGTTTCCTCAGTAGCCTTGTTGCTGCCCAGCAGACCGTACTTCTCATTGCAGCCGCTGCCATTGATGGGAGCGGTCATGATCTCGTCCAGACCGAACACTTTCTCGGCACCAGCGGCCTTCAGCAGACGCTTGGTGCGAACGCGGGTGTGAATGTCGCAGTTGATGACGTTCTTGGTATAGTTCAGAATAGCACGGGGATCGTTGGCGAACACAACCTCGACCTCAGCGCCGCACTCCTGAATCAACTCCATGTAATAAGCCACATAGTCCACGCCGGTAAAGGGATGCACATTGTAGCCAAACAGCTCACGATACTTCTCCAGAGACAGGACGTCCGTATAGGGATTCACGCCCTTTTCGTCCATCATGTCCAGATCGATCAGGTGATTTCCCACCTCGTCAGCGGGATAGGACAGCATCAGAACGATCTTCTTGGCACCCTTAGCGATACCGCGCAGGCAGATAGCAAAACGGTTACGGCTCAGAATGGGGAAGATCACACCCACGGTCTCGCCGCCCAGCTTTGCCTTCACGTCAGCCGCAATATCATCGACGCTGGCATAGTTGCCCTGTGCACGGGCCACGATAGCCTCGGTCATCGCGACAACATCGCGATCGCGAATTTCAAAACCGTCCTTAGGCTGATTTGCAGCCTCCAGAACGGATGCAGTTACGATCTCCACCAAATCATCGCCGCTGCGAATGATAGGGGCGCGAACACCACGAGAAACAGTACCGACCATGCGGCTCATAAAAACACCTCATTTATATATTTTATACTTCGCTTGTTTTTGGCTTTATGAGTATAGCATATAGGTTCATTATTGTAAAGAGAAAGAAATTCTTTAAGGCTATTAGTTTTGCTAATACCGCAAAAAGCATAAAACGGTGTCCACCCGTTGCAGATGAACACCGTTTTTCATGTTATTT
>JAKSQE010000106.1 GCA_024404295.1 Oscillibacter sp. | reverse complement strand
AGGCAGGTAGTAGTCACCGTATTTCGTATAAGTAATTTTCATAATGTGATATTCCTTTCTAAATGGGTGGTGTGACCCTTATTTTGACCCTTTAGGCGTTTGAACTCTATAAAACAGCTGGACTGACTGGTACAGAATTTTATAGTTTCCGAACTGAATATCATATAATTGCATTAAAAAAGTTTATAAAAACACATCTTATCCTCTTCGAATCCCTCCTTCTCCGCCAAAAAATCCCAAGTCCAATCGGACTTGGGATTTTTCATTGATCCATTATTAGATTCAACCGGAGCAACAGATCTTCTCCAGTCGGCATATTTGGATCGGACGGCAGAATTGCATGATATGAAGAAAGGACATTGCGGGATGTGCCCGCAATGTCCTTTCTTTTCGTTTCATACCGCAGTCGTTTTTCGGGAAAACAATCCTCCATTAGGAGTGCTTGCTCCACAGCCAATGATGGCCGGGAACATTCTGCTTACGGGCACTGGTGCGACCCTCGGGATTGATTTCGCCGGCAGCCATCAGCGAGCGCTTGGTCAGCGTGGGGCCAACCAACTCATAGACCAAAACAGAGAACAGGACTACGTTTCGCACCATCACGCCGTCCGCAAGATTGGTGGCAGTCAATGCCATGCCCAACGCCACACCGGCCTGAGGCAGCAGTGTAATGCCAAGGTGCTTTTTAATCGTCTCACTGCAATTCGTCATGGCGCAGCTGATATAGGAGCCGGAGATCTTACCGGCAGAGCGGAAGATGATGTACACCACGCCCACCAGCAGCACCAGGGGATTCGACAAAACCTCCAAGTTCAGTTCCGCACCGGACAACACAAAGAACAGTACATTCAGGGGAGCCGTCCAACCATCCACGCGGTCCATCAGCTCCATAGACGTATCGCAGACATTACAGAACACGGTGCCGGTCATCATGCACACCAGCAGCAGGGAAAAGCCACAATGAACGGGGCCGACATGGAACTCCACCGAAGACAGGCCCACCGTCAGAAGCACGAAGGCCACAGAGATCGTCAAACGCTTGGACCGGGAATAGAAGTATTCTTCCACTCGATCCATTGCAAAGCCTGCTACCGTACCCAGCGCCAGGGACAGTACGATCTCAACCAAAGGCTCCACCACAACGCCGATCCAATTCAGGCTGCCCTGCTCCAGAGCGGATGCCACGCCATAGGAAACGGAGAACAGCACCAGACCCACCGCATCGTCGATTGCGACCACCATCAGCAGTAGCTTTGTCATAGGGCCGTTGGCCTTATACTGCTTGACCACCATCAATGTTGCCGCAGGAGCGGTAGCAGCTGCAATGGCGCCCAGAGTAATCGCAGAGGGGATGGAGATAACCTGCGGAGCAATGAAATGCAGCACGATCAATGCCACATCGACAAGCACCGTTGTAACCACAGCTTGCAGAATGCCAACGGTGACGGCCTGCTTGCCCATCGTCTTCAGCTGGCTCAGGCGGAACTCATTGCCGATGGTAAATGCAATGAAACCCAGAGCCACCTGCGTGATGATCTTCATGGTTTCCACTTGCTCCAAAGAGCTGAAACCAATACCGGGAATGCCTACTCTGCCGAGACAAAAGGGGCCTAACAGCAGTCCGGCCACTAAGTAGGCCGTCACTGCCGGTAAATTCGCTTTTTTTGCTAAACGGGAAAGGATCAGTCCGCCCACCAGGCAGGCTGCAATACGAATCAATACATATTCCATTTTATTAACCTCCAAGCGCATGAATCATAGCACTTACAGGGTTGAAAAGCAAGGGATAAGTTGCACAAAAACGTTTACCTGCAAATTTCCCCCTTTTTATGCGAATAATTATGGGAAAGTACCCCGGCAAGGGCTACTTTCCCATGATTAAATAAAACTATTCTGTACTTTCCCCGTGGAAGTGCGTCCATACTTCTTGTGCAACATTGTGGGGCAATACGGTTTCCAGCGACTCCACATCCGCTTCCTTGATTGCCTTGATGCTCCCAAATGCCTTCCGCAGCTCTGCTTTGCGTTTTTCGCCGAGACCTGAAATCCCATCCAGCGCCGAACGCATAGTGGATTTGGTGTGACTTTCATGATGAAAGGTAATTGCAAAACGGTGCGTCTCCTCCTGAATCTGTCCGATCAGGGAAAACACCGCCTGCTGATTCACGATGCCAATCTCCCGCCCCTCCGGTGTCACCAATGCCCGGGTGCGGTGGCGGTCGTCCTTGACCATGCCAAAAATGGGTATCCGGCAATCAAAGCTCTTTGCTACTTCCAGCGCGGCTCTGGCATGCGTCTCGCCACCGTCGATGAGAAATACGTCCGGCAGGGGCAAAAACTTTTCGTCACCGTCCACCGCCCGCTGCAATCTGCGACGCAGAACTTCCTGCATGGATGCGTAGTCATCGGGATGCCCTTGCAGCTCTTTGATCTTAAATCGGCGATAAGCAGACTTCTGGGGTTTGGTGCCGTGATACACCACCATAGACGCCACGATGTCGCTTTTGCCGGTATTGGAAATATCATAGGACTCCAACCGGCTCGGAGGGCTGGGCAGCGACAGCATTTTTTGCAGCAATTCCAATGTATAAGCTGTGCGATCTTCCTGCGAGGTAGCACGTTCCGCCTCTTCCCGCGCATTGCGGCAGGCCATATCCATCAGCGCAGCCTTTTCTCCTCGCTGCGGAACATGGACCCAAACCTTATGCTCGGCACGCTTGGTCAATACTTCCGTCAGTTCCTCGCAGTCACCGGTATCCACACTTAATAAGATTTCATGGGGCAAAATTGCGCGGGGCAGGTAATATTGTGCCGTCACTGCAGCCAGCAGTTCTGCTTCTGTCTCCTCCATAGGAGCTGACAGGAATCCAGTCTCACGGCCCACCAAATCGCCCTTTTCCATATGGAGAATGGCATAGCAGCATTTTCCCTGTCCCCGGTAGATGCCCCAGATGTCGGTGTCGGCGCAAAGTCCGGCAATCACGGTCTGCTTCTTGCTCAACGCACCGATGGCATTGATGCGATCCCGCAGGGTGGCAGCCTGTTCAAATCGGAGTTCTTCCGCCTCCCGCTCCATCTCTGCCGTCAACTCTCGCAGCAGTTCCTTGGAACGCCCCTCCAGCAGCGCCACCGCCTGCTCGATCCGGCGGTTATACTCCTCTGCTGTCATTTCTTTCCGGCAAAAGCCATCGCAGCGACCCATATGAAAATTCAGACAGGGTCTTTCTGCGCCAATATCCCGAGGGAAATGACGGGTGCAAGTGGGCAAATGCAGCGCAAGGCATACAGCGTCCAGAGCCTGTCGGGTCTCATAACGGCCGCCAAAAGGCCCAAAATAGCGTGCTGAATCGTCAGCCGGCTTGTTGACCATGGTAAATCTTGGATATGCCTCTTTCGATAGGCGCACAAACGGATAGCCCTTGTCGTCTTTCAACAGAATGTTGTAATGGGGCATGTGCCGCTTGATGAGGGAATTTTCCAGCACCAACGCCTCAAACTCCGATGAGACAAAAATAGTATCGAAATGGTCTACCTGGCTGACCATCTGCCTGGTCTTCAGGTTGTGAGAGGCGCTGTCCTGAAAGTACTGGCTGACTCGATTTTTCAGCTTTTTCGCCTTACCAACATAGATGACTTTGCCCATCTGATCCATCATCAAATAAACGCCGGGAGCCAAAGGCAGGTCATTTGCTTTCTGCCGCAATTCGTCTTTTGTCATGGTGCGCCTCCTCTCTGCTCTAAAGTATGCCCTCAGTGTATCAGAAAACCAATTCCCTTACAAGCAAAACAAAAACGCGCCTCCCATTTGGGAGGCGCGCTCAGATACAGGGATTATTCGCCGAAGTTGTTGTTTACCAGCTCCACCAGAGTGTCGACAGCTTCCTTCTCGTCGCTACCGTCAGCGATCAGCTTAATGCTGGTGCCCTTGACGATACCCAGAGACAGAACGCCCAACAGGCTCTTAGCGTTGACGCGGCGGTCTTCCTTCTCCACCCAGACACCGCTCTTAAACTCGTTTGCCTTCTGAATGAAGAAAGTAGCGGGTCTTGCATGCAGGCCAACCTCGTTGTTAACAGTGATTTCCTGTGTATACATGATACAGCTCTCCTTTTTTATACCAAGTCAGTCATCCGCAATCGCGGGTCGCGGTATATGCTACTTTGTTACCTTTATCATACCCACTTTTTCCAGTTCCGTCAACGGCGAAATCAACAAACATTGTGTGGAAAGGAAAGTCGCTTCTCCATGTTTTGTTGTGCTTTTTTAACATAATTGGTGATGTGCATCATATCATGGTGCACTTTCCCGTAAATCACTTGTTTGGGCTCCCTATTTTTATTTACAATCCTCATGTTTTTATGCACAAATTACCACCTGTCTTTTTTGCAGTTGTGGAGACAATAAGCATCGGGTACCGCATTTTATTCCGAAAAAAGGAGCAAAGCCATGAGAAAGCAGTTCATGATTTTTCTGACTGCCCTGCTTTTTGTCTTTTCGCTGACCGCCTGCGGCAGCGACCAAAAGCCGGATGGCCAGAACAGCACTAATCAGAATTCCAGCGAAAGCTCTACAAACAGCGACTCCGCAACAGGCGGTTCTCAGACCGGCGGCACCGCCAACAGTGGTGCAAGCACCAACTCCGGCAGCGGCTCCGGGTCTGACAGCATGCAGTCCGGCAGCAATGGCGGCAACGGCGGTGGAAATGGTGGTACGGCCTCCACCG
>JAKSQE010000105.1 GCA_024404295.1 Oscillibacter sp. | reverse complement strand
CTTTCTTTTTTTGCCGGTTCTACCTCGACCGGTGCAGTTATTGTTTCTTCTGCGGTTTCCTGATGATCCTTCTGTAACATTTCCGGCATATCCATTCTCCTTTTTGCTTGAACTGTAGTAAAAGAGGTTTCCCTCTTATTCTCTAAAGTTACTACGATACTAATACTGTGCTACTACTAAATCAACAACAAAACTGTAACAATTTTTTGCCCCCATTTAACGCTACGGTCAACAACAGTTCTACAAAAAAATTCCTCTCTGTCATAACAGAGAGGAATTTTTTTGCAATTATTTTACTTTTCCGCGTGCTTGCGAGTCAACATCTGCAGTGCAACTACACCGCCAACCAGCACGAGACCAGCTATGTCGGTCAGCGTGCCGGGATACAGCATTGCCAGACCGCCGGCAATGCATAGGGCGCGCTCCCAGATATGCATGGAACGCACGATGTGTCCACTCAAACCGGATGCAACTCCGAAAATGCCCAACACGCTGCTGAGAACAATGAGAACCACCTCATACCAAACGGTATCCACAAACAGCATCGCAGGGTTCAACGCGAAAATATAAGGCACGATAAATGCCGCAATGGCAAGACGCGTTGCCGTAAATGCCGTCTTCATGGGAGAAGACTTTGCAATGGCGCTGCCGGCATAAGCGGCCAGTGCCACAGGCGGGGTAATATCCGCCACAATGCCGAAATAGAATACAAAGAAATGGGCTGCGATCATGGGAATACCAATCTCAGGGCTCATCAAAATAGGAGCGCAAGTAGAGGCCATGATGCAGTAGTTTGCAGTGGTAGGAACGCCCATGCCCAGGACGACGCAGCACAGCATGGTCAGCACCAGTGCAATGATGGGAATGCCACCGGAGGCCGCAACAATGGCACGCAGGATCTTAGAAGCCAGTCCCGTGGAAGTAATGCAGCCAGCCACAACGCCTGCCATAGAGCAAGCGGCAGCCACGGTGATGGTGCCCTTGCTGCCAGCTTCCAGCGCATCAATGATCTTACTGACAGAAATACCGCTGGGACTGTTTTCTTTGCTCACCATCTTCTTGGCAAAGTTGCCAACCACGTTTCCGCCCATAGCAATGGACTCGGTAGCGTTGCTGATCAAACCAACCAAAATCGCCACACCAATCGCAATTGCTGCAGAGTAAGCCATAGAACGCGTTCCGTTGGACACCAGCCAAACCAGAACCACCAGCGGAGCCAGCAGATAGAACTGCTTGATCAGGTTCCGCATCTTAGGCAGTTCCTCTCTGGGAATACCGCGGAGTCCCAACTTCACAGCCTCCAGGTGAACGGCAATATAAATACCTGCGAAGTACAGCGCAGCAGGCAGAATTGCCAGCAGTGCGATCCGAGCATAGGGCAGGCCGGTATACTCAGCCATCAAGAAGGCAGCTGCACCCATAATCGGGGGCATGATCTGGCCGCCGGTAGACGCAGCTGCTTCCACAGCGCCGGCAAACTCAGGGCGATAGCCGGTACGCTTCATCATGGGGGTCGTCACCGCACCGGTCGTTACGGTGTTGCCCACGGAGGAGCCGGACACCATGCCGCACAGAGCGGAAGACAGAACTGCCACTTTAGCGGGACCACCGGAGGAAGAACCTGCAATGGAGTTTGCCAAATCAATGAAGAAGTTCGAAATACCGGTACGCTCCAGGAATGCGCCAAAGATGATGAACACAACGATGTATTTCTGGCAGGTATTGATCGGCGTGCCCAGCACACCGCTGACCGTATAGAACAAGTCATAAATCACCTTACCGAAGCGAACCGTGCACAGGGTATAAACCAGAAGTGCGCCCACTACACACAGAATGGGCAAACCCACACTGCGGCGGCACAACTCCATCAAAGACAAAATCGCCAACACACCCATTGCCAACATCAGCGGACTGCGGGAAACAACCGTGTAGTCCGTCAGCAAAATCGTCTCTGCATTGGCTGCGAAGTAAAAGAACGGCACAGCACCCAAAACCATGAAGACCACATCATACCAGGGCATATAGTTGGGGCGGACATTCTTTTTTGTGATCGGATAGTGCAGATAACCTGCAATCAGGAACAGGCCCAAGAACATGGTCAAGCGCACTTCCGGCAGACCTTTATCAAACAAAGTCACGCACAGGCAATAGATGGACAAAATCGCCATGCCATAGCGGAGTATCATTTTGGGCACACCTTCCCAGATTCGGGTGTTGGACTCCCGGTCATATTTTTTCATGACCTCTTCCACATCCGTCAAAGTGGTGCTTTCCACGCTCTGCTCGGTCGCCTTGGTTTTCGTTTTTTTCTGCATCAGGCTCATGAGGCTTCTCCTTTTCGTCAGGTTAGATATACAAGGGACTACGGTGGGCAGGTACCCACCGTAGCCGCAGTCCGAAAATTCTTTTCGTTCTGCGGGCAAGTTTTCAGACAAATCGTCTGAAAACTTTGATTGAAAGCGAAAGACACCCTTCCTGGGTTTCTTTCGCAGCTATCTTCCTTCCCGTTTTCACAGGAATCCTACTACCGGATATACAAGGGACTACGGTGGGCAGGCACCCACCGTAGTCTTATCAATGTTTTTGGGGGCCGTTGTTCTTACTTGGTGTACACAGTGAAGCCCTGCTCGCTGAAGAACTTAGCAGCGCCGCTGTGATAAGGAACAGAAGTAACGGAAGCGGCAAAGTCCAGGCTCAGTTCGTTCTTCTTATCGTGGCCCAGAGTGTCGATGCTGCCGAAGACGCCCTTCAGGAAGTTGTAAACGTCATCATCCTTCACATCGTTGCGAGCGATAACCACAGCACCCACAGCCACGGTGGTGGAATCCTTGTTCAGACCATTGTAAGTGCCAGCCTTGATGACATTCTTATCATAGTAAGGAGAAGCAGCCTTCAGAATGTCGATGTGAGCATCGTCCAGCTCAACCAGATAGACATCGCGGGAAGTTGCCAGAGAAGCAACAGCGTTGGTGGGAGCACCGGAGACGATGAAGCCTGCGTCGATCTTGCCGTCCTGCAGAGCCTCGGTGGAGTCACCGAAGGACTGATAGGTGGGGTTGATGTCATCCAGAGTCATATCATAAGCAGCCAGAACGTCGATGGCGTTGAAGTAAACGCCGGAACCGGACTCACCAACGGAAACGGTCTTGCCCTTCAGATCGGCAACAGACTTGATGGTGGGATCCAGAGTAACGATCTGAACCTGCTCCATGTACAGAGCAGCAACAGTGGAGAAGCTGGTGATAGCCTTCTCAAACAGGTTGGTACCGGTGTAAGCATAGCTCATAACGTCGGACTGAACCAGACCCAGCTGAGCATCGCCCACGTCCATCAGCTCGATGTTGCCCTTGGAACCCTTACCAACAATAGCAGTCACAGTGGTGTCGGTCTTGTCGCTGACCTGACCGGCCATCACAGTACCAAATGCATACTAAGTACCAGTCTCGCTGCCGGTGGTGAAAGCCAGTTCAGACTTCTTGGAGCCGCCGCAGCCAACCAGAGATGCAACCATAACGATTGCCAGGATCATTGCCAAATACTTCTTCATATCCATTTCCTCTTTTCTTGTTTTGCTAGGGTCTTGCGACCATGTGAATAATATACAGGAGTTCAATTCATTTTGCAAGGGCTAAATCGCACTTTTGTTTAATTTTTTGCAAGTCAAGTTGCTTTATCTTGCATTTTTGGAGGTTTCTTGCATTTTTGTCAGCAAATCCCTCTGAAAAAGCGACAGAACTTGCAAAAAAAAGCCTCGCCGCAACAGCGGCGAGGCTTTTTTTGTGCATTTTTACTGAACAGCCTTGCTGCTCACTGCGTCTTTTAACAGTTCTGTAAATGCTTCCAAACTCATAGCACCCAGATCCTCACCGGAACGGGTACGGACGGAAACAGTGTTGTTCTCCATATCACGGTCACCCACAACGATCATGTAGGGGATCTTCTCCAGAGTGGCCTCACGGATCTTCTTGCCAATCTTTTCGTTGCGGCCATCAACTTCCGCACGGAAGCCAGTGCTGTTCAAAACATTCGCGATCTTCTCGGAATACTCAGCGGCACGGTCAGTAACCGGCAGCACCTTCACCTGAACAGGAGCCAGCCAGGTGGGGAAAGCGCCGGCAAAGTGTTCGGTGATAATACCGATGAAACGCTCGATGGAACCGAATACCACGCGGTGGATCATCACGGGCACATCCTTGTCGCCGTCAGAAGTCGTGTACTCCAGATTAAAACGGCCGGGCAGCTGATAATCCAGCTGAATCGTGCCACACTGCCAGGTACGGCCCAGAGAGTCCTCAATGTGGAAGTCCAGCTTGGGTCCGTAGAAAGCACCGTCACCGGGATTCACAATATATTCCTTGCCAATGGAGGTAATTGCTTCAGCCAGTGCGCTTTCAGCCTTCTCCCAGTCCTCACGGGTACCGATATGGTCATCGGGCATGGTGGACAGTTCGATGGTATAGGGCAGGCCAAACAGAGAATAAACCTCGTCAAACAGGCGGGCAATGCGAATGACCTCATCCTTGATCTGATTTTTCGCCAGCAGAATGTGGGCATCGTCCTGGGTGAAGCAGCGGACACGGAACATCCCGTGCAGAGCGCCGGACAGTTCATGACGATGGACCAGACCCAGCTCACCGAAGCGCAGAGGCAGGTCACGGTAGCTGTGGGGTTCCACATCATAGACCAGAATACTGCCGGGGCAGTTCATGGGCTTGATGGCAAAATCT
>JAKSQE010000104.1 GCA_024404295.1 Oscillibacter sp. | reverse complement strand
AGCCTACATGATTTCCAATCATGCGCCCTCGACCAACTAGGCGACTTCTCCATAGCTGTCAAGCATTCTCGACTATGCAATTGTTGCTGTCACAAACTGGACAGCGTTGTTATTATACCAAAATCATATAAGAAGTCAAGCCTTTTTCCGGAATTCCTCGAAAAATTTTGAAAAGTGGGGAGCTTTTGCCCCCCACTTCGGCGCTTTAGCGCATATCGGAAATAATGTTGTCCACGGCATGATCCACGGCGACACCCAGCTTGTGGATGCTTTTACCCACCTGCGTTTTCATGGAATTCTTGCCGTATGGCATCATCATTCCCATTCCGGCGCCGATCATCAATCCGGCACCCATACCGATCCAAAACCCGGTACATAATTTCATTCCAGTCACTCCTTTTTCGGCCTGGGGATAGTATGTGCCGCAATTCCGAAAATATCATGACAAAATAAGGCTCTTTATCTGCAAATGGTTCCGCCGCCAACAACAACGTCCCCATCATAGAAAACAACAGCCTGTCCGCCGGTAATTGCCCGTTGCGGCTCATCAAAAATGACCTTAACACGACCGCCTGATAATGGATTTACGGTTGCGGCGGCCTCCCGTTGGCTGTGGCGAGTTTTGGCGGTAACACGAATGGAAGTTGTTAAGGACGGGATTGAGATCCAGTTCATATCTTCGGCAAAAAGCTCCTGCTCAAATAAAGCTTCATTGGGGCCTAAACGAATCGCATGGGTTCTCGGATCCTTATCAAGAACGTAGAGCGGCGGCTCGATGGAGAGCGCCAGCCCCTTGTGCTGCCCACGCGTATAACGAATAAATCCCTTATGTTGCCCTAAAATGTTACCGGACACATCAATAAAATCACCCACAGGGGAATCGTGGCCGGTGGTTCGGGAAATAAAGCCGGCGTAGTCGCCGTCGGGGACAAAGCAGATGTCCTGACTGTCCTTTTTGTGAGCGTTGATCAAACCATGTTCAGCTGCAATTTGGCGAATTTCAGGCTTGGACATTCCGCCCAAGGGGAAAAGCGTATGAGAGAGCTGCTCCTGCGTCAGGGCGTAGAGGAAGTAGCTTTGATCCTTGCTGCGATCGGCGCCCCGCAGCAGCCTCCAACGGCCCGTGGAAGCATCGTGATCCACCCGAGCATAGTGACCTGTGGCTAAGTACTCCGCACCCTGTGCCCGTGCCAGATCCAGCATAGCGCCAAATTTGATATGGCGGTTGCACACCACGCAGGGATTGGGGGTGCGGCCAGCCTCATATTCTTCAATAAAGTTCGTGATTACGAACTGCTGAAATGCCGTAGATAGATCCTTTGTGTCAAGGGGAATTCCCAAACGGTCCGCCACAGCCTGTGCATCACGGACTCCGTCCTGCGCACAGCCGGAGGATTCGTTTCCGCAGACCAGCCGCAGGTGAATGCCGGACACCTGATGGCCTGCCTGCTGGAGCAGAAGGGCTGCCACGGAGGAATCCACACCGCCGCTCATGCCAATATAGACGTTAGACATAGCCACCACCTCACAGATCATTGCTGTTATTGTAATACAGAACGTGGAAAAAGAAAAGATGAAACATAATCAGCGTTCCGATTATGTTTCATCTTGAAAACTGATAGAAAATGCCTTTGAAGGCAGGGCATCTGCCAGGCCAAGCAAAGTGTGATTGAAACCACTGTGATAGACCAATGGGACATCGGAAAGGCCTTTGCCCAATTGCCTGTCGGGAATGGAGAGAGTGAACGAACTGCCCTTCCCCTCGGCAGACTGCACCAGAAGAGTGCCCTCGTGACACTCTGCGATGCGCCGACACAGAGGTAAGCCCAACCCCAATCCATGAGGCGGAGGTTCTGGTGTTGCCGTGTGCAGGTACCGCTCAAAAAGCGTGTCCATCCTGTCCTGCGGAATGCCGCAGCCGTCATCGGTGACAGTCAGATGCAGTTTATCACCCCGCTTTTTCAGCTCCACAGTGATGTTGCCGCCGGCGGGAGTGAATTTCATGGCGTTAGAAAGCAGATGGTATACCAACTGCTCAAAAGCAGTCGGATGAATGGCGCAAATATGCTGCTCTTCAGCACAGACAAAATGCAGATGAAGCCCAATTTCTTCCGCAAGGTCAGAGGAAGACTCGCAGATAGAGCTGACCAATGCAACCACATCGTGATCCTGCATCTGGAGGGGCTCTTCTTTTACCAGATATTCGGCGGAGGAGAGACTGGAGACCATCCGCAACATTTGATAGTAGCTTTGATCCAAAATTGCTGCGGTAGCATCCAACTTCGGGTCAGCTTTTCTTGCATCAGAAGACGCCAGTTTGGATGCGGATAGGTATAAATTACTGAGCATGCCACGCATTTGGGCGGCAATATTGGGGAACAACGATGCCAACTGGTCACGATCCAAATCCATGACAATGCCTCCTTTCCGCATATAGCATCGGCGGGAATCAAAGTTACCAACCGTGGAAATATTTCCTAACGATACAAGCATATCAAAAGCAAGTGAGAAACTCAAGATTTTTGTCGAAATTTGTCGAATGCCATTCGATAAGGGAAAGCACTGCTGCAGTCTATGCAAAAAGTATCAGCCACGTTCTGAGAATGCGTAAAAGAAAGGGAGGCGCTATGCGCCTCCCTGGAATCGATTCGTATTTTAATCTTCGTCGCCTGTGACGATCAGACCATAGCCGCCAGCCTTGCGCTGGTAGACGATGGAGATACTGTCGTCATCGCTGTTGCGGAAGACATAGAAGTCGTGATTCAGCAAATTCATCTGCAAGATCGCTTCTTCGGGGCTCATGGGCTTAACAGCAAATCGCTTGGTACGAATGATCTCAAACTCCTTTTCCTCCGCAATGGAGAAATCATCCACCGGTTGCATAGACAGACTCTCACTGCGCAGGCGCTTAGCCAGACGCGTTTTGTTTTTCAGGATCTGACGTTCAATGCGGTTTACTGCGGAGTCCACAGCGCTCCGCATATCTCCATCCGGAGCCTGGGTTTGCGCCCGGAGTAAGGTTGAACCATCTCGGATCGTAATCTCCGCAGTACACCGATGGTCCTTCTCCACGGCAAAAGTCACGAAAGCGGCAGTATCGTCCCCACGGAAGTAGCACGCAAGCTTTGCGAGTCGCTTCTCAGTGTACTCTTTGATAGAATCGCTCAAGGGGATCTTCTTGCAAGTGTAAGTAATCTTCATGAATATCGCTCCTTTCGTGTCGAGAGGGAAGTCCCTCTTCTTGTGAATACTATATCATGATAGGCGGAAGATTACCAGAGGAAATAGTAAAAATATACAAAAAATTCACAAACAGAACCATTCGATGCAGTTCGACAAAAGCTCCCATGTACAAACGGAACGATATTTGGTAGGATAATTAAGGAAGCTTTCCAATATCCCACCCGCTTGGGCCGCCCATATGGGCGGCTCTTTTTTATGCAAAAAAAGGAACCGCAGTTCTGCGGTTCCCAATCAACTTATTTCCGGCGGCGTCCGCCCTGTTTTCCGGCAATGTTGCGATTCAAGTCGGCCATCTTTCCCTCGGAGGAGGAGAGGAACTGCTTCAGCTTGTCCTCAAAGGACTGGTCCGCAGAGGGGGCAGACTTTGGAGGAGCGTTAAAGGTTTTTGCGGGAGAAGCTTTGGGAGCGGGTGCAGCCTGAGGCTGTGCACGCTTGATGGAGAGATTGATCTTCCCGTTTTCTGCTGAAAGAACTTTAACTTTTACTGTCTGGCCGACCTGAAGAAAGTCGTGCACATCATTTACAAAAGTGTTGGAGACTTCAGAAATATGTACCAAACCGGATTTTCCATCCTCCAGCGATATAAAAGCGCCGAAATTTGTGATACTGCTGACTTTTCCCTCCAAAAGGCTTCCTACCTGTATATCCATTGAGTCGTTCGTTCCTCTCATTTAGTTTCGCTTTACGTCAAAAATGTATTCGTCAGAGTACGCCCAGCCAAGTTCCTCCCGGGCAATCTCCTCAATTTTTTCCAGTGTGTTGCCCTCAGCAATATCCGATTCCAAGGCGTCATTCTCCGCCTTGGTTTTCTGGACCTGCTGGGCGTAATGCTCTTTTTCGGCCTCTGCGGCCAAGACCTGCTTGCGCAGATTGAAAAGCTGAAAACCGACTGCCACCAATAAAACCAGAATGATGACTTTGATCAACAGGCCGCCGCCCACGCGTTGGGTTGTCTTTGACTTTTTGGACATGGTTACGGCCTCCTTTGCCATAGCTTCTCTTTATTGTATAGTATTTTCCTGCAAAATAAAAGAGATTTTTTACATGCGTTTTGATTTTTTGAAGAAGCCGTAAAAAATGTTGGAGTGGGAGTGAGGCCAAATGCAACAGTTCCGCTGCGGCATCTATCCAAAAGGCCCACAGCGGACGCAACAGCGGTGAAAACGCACAAAAGAATAATGCGGCACCGCCGAGTAAGCCCAACAATAAAAAGCCGCGAAGCTGCCCGTCACTTTGCTTGAGAATGAAGAAGAAAATGCTGAGCCCTGTGACAAGACAAAATAGGCCATCCAGCAGGGCTGTTAATTTAGCAAGCCGAGATCGTACCGCCCAAAGCAGGTCATAAAATAGACCCAAGCCCAGACCCAGCAAAATAGATTGTCCAAAGGTCAGCAGTTGTGTGGAGATCTGAATTCCCATCACTTAACCAAACAGTCGGCTAAATAGACCACCTTTGGGGCTTGCCTGCTCTTCATAAGAAACAGAATCAATGCGACCGTCTACAAAGAGTTCC
>JAKSQE010000103.1 GCA_024404295.1 Oscillibacter sp. | reverse complement strand
GAGATCGACATCGAGGATCTGATCGAGGAAGAGCAATGCGTCTTCACCCTCACCCGTGCCGGTTACATCAAGCGTACACCCGTCAGCGAGTATACTGCGCAAAGCAAGGGCGGCATGGGCAAGAAGGGCATCACCACCCGTGAGGAAGATACCGTGGTGGACGTCTTCACCGCTTCGACCCATGACTTTATCCTCTTCTTTACCGACACCGGCAAAGTGTATCGGAAAAAGGGCTATCAGATCCCCGAGAGCGGCAAGGCTGCCAAGGGAACGAATATCATCAACATCATTCAGGTGGAGCAGGGCGAGCGTGTGCAGGCCATGCTGCACTTCCGTGAAGTGGGCGACGATGAACTGTATCTGGTCATGGTCACCAAGAACGGCACCGTCAAGCGTCTGCCGGTGGAGTCGCTGAAAAATATTCGCCAGAACGGTATTCGTGCCATTACGCTGGACGAGGGCGATGAGTTGGTTGCAGTCCGTGAGACGGATGGCACCAAGAAAATTCTGATTGCCACCCATGACGGCATGGCCTGTTGCTTTGAGGAGACAGATGTCCGTGCCATGGGCCGAACTGCTGTCGGCGTTCGTGGCATCAAGCTGCGTGACGGCGACTATGTGGTGGGTGCTGCCCGTGCCATCGAAGGCAAGGAAGTCCTGACCATCACCGAAAAGGGTTACGGCAAGCGCACTCCTGTGGAGGAGTATCGTATTACGAACCGTGGCGGCTTAGGCATCAAGAACTACATGGTCACGGAAAAGACCGGCAAGATCGTAGGTGTCAAAGTCGTTGACGGCAGCGAGGATCTGCTGCTGGTCACCGAAGCGGGTATTCTGATCCGCACGCCTGTCGCCAACATCCGTACCGCCGGACGTGCCACCCAGGGCGTTATCGTCATGCGCTTCAAAGAAGAGGGCGATAAGGTCATTTCCATGGCGCTGACAGAGCATGAGGAGACGGAAAGTGCGGCAGAAGTGCCCGAAACCGTTGAATAACGCATGAAAACCGTAACGATTTATACGGATGGCGCTTGCAGCGGCAATCCCGGTCCCGGCGGTTGGGGCGCCATCTTGATGTACGGCGCTCACAAAAAGGAAATTTCCGGCGGCGAAAAGAACACTACCAATAACCGTATGGAGCTGACGGCTGTGATCTCTTCCCTGTCGCTATTAAAAGAGCCATGCACCGTGGAATTGTGGAGCGACTCCAAGTATGTCATTGACGGATTGCAAAAGGGATGGGCCAAGGGATGGAAGGCCAAAGGCTGGGTCAAGAGCGACAAAAAGCCGGCCTTGAACCCTGACCTGTGGGATGAACTTCTCAAGTTGGAGGCCACCCATACCCTGCATTATCACTGGGTTAAGGGTCATGCCGAAAATGAGTATAATAATCGTTGTGACGAACTGGCAGTCGCTGAGAGCCAAAAATTTAAATAAGTCGAACACGCAGGAAGCATTCACTTCCTGCGTGTTTTTATAATTGAGACTAATTTACAAACTGTTCATACGATACACATAATTTAGCCAAATTGCTTCGATATCTTATACACAAGCAAAGGGGTTCCACCCGAATTGCTTATTCTCCCTCCTAAAAACACACAGCAAGAAGCCCTCGCCGTATGGCGAGGGCTTCTTGTGCTTTATCCAATCAATTTTACGTTTGTTCCGTCTGTTAAATAGATGTGCTGGACAGAGGATATGGCATCATCGGTAATTTCAACAGTGACCGGCCACTTGGCTCCGCCGAACAGGCTGATATAGACGGTGAGATTCAGGTTTCCATCCTCGATCGTGTAATCATTGCCCCGGTACTTAGAACTGCTGGCGGTGTTATCCAACGTCAAAGTCAGGGTGCTGTCTGTCTGTGAAACGACTTGAGCCACACCGCTGTCCACGGAAAGAACGGCGGTTCTGCTGCCCAGCATAGCGGCAAGGACAAGGCATGCAATGACGGCAATAATTGCCCATTTGGGAACTTTTGAGGTCTTTTGGGGCGATATTTTCTTGAGATCTTTCATAGGAAAGCTACCTCCCGTTACAGCGTAAAATTATTTGTAAAAATCCGTGCCGTCTTCAATGACGATGGGTAGACCGTTGTGATACACCGGGATCGTCTCAAACTTAAAACGGCTGGTGCGATGCTTTTGGTCGATCTTTTCCTTAATTTCCGGATCAGCGATACCTTTGCGGATATATTCGTTGACGGCATGATAGGTAAAGCCCAAATTGTCCTCGTCTGTCAGGCCGGTGAGGCCGTCAGAGGGGGGCTTGATCAGGAACTTCTCCGGCAGGCCCAATTCGGCACCGATGGCGATGACTTCTTCGGTGGTGTACATGCCGATGGGCGAGAAAGCGCCGGCACTATCGCCATAGATGGTGCAGTAGCCCACCCAGTCTTCGCTGATGTTGGAGGTGTTGATGACAATGCCGCAATCCACGCTCTGAGCAATGGCGTACAGCGTGGCCATGCGGATGCGGGAGGGCAGATTCACTTTGGTTTGACGACTGGCGTCAATGCCAACGTGAGCCATCTCATCCAGAATACCGGAGGTGCCGCCATGGATATTGAATACATAGTGCTTGATATTCAGAAAATCCACCAGTCCGTTGGAATAGTCAATATCCGGTTGGACACCATTGGGCATCAGCACACCTACCACGTTCTCACGACCATATGCCTCCACACACAGCGCCGCAATAACGCTGCTATCTTTGCCGCCGGAAATACCCACCACAGCGGTCTTGCCGCCACAGTTTTTCATCTGCTGCCGCATCCATTCAATCAGGCCGGGCAGTTGCTCTTTTGCATTAAAATTCATAGGGTTCACACTCCTTTTCCACAATTATAGGCGGAGAAATAGCGCTTTGCAAGGAAAAAGAATGTTTTTGTTGCACAGAAAGAAAGGAAATGCTACAATCACTTGGTATTTTGTAAAACAAGAAGGGGTTTCATGGCGATATTGCTTGTTGCGGTGATTTATGCCGCCTTTATCAGTCTTGGTCTGCCGGATTCGCTGCTGGGTTCGGCGTGGCCGGTTATGCAGGTGGAGCTGGGGCGGGCGCTGTCTGATGCCGGCATTGTGTCTACCATTATTTCTGCGGGAACCATCGTTTCCAGTCTGCAGTCTGACCGGGTCAATCGAAAATTGGGTACCGGGAAAGTGACCGCCATCAGTGTGCTGACCACTGCAGTGGCCCTGTTGGGCTTTTCTGTGTCCACAGCGTTTTGGCAGCTTTGCCTCTGGGCCATTCCCTTTGGACTGGGTGCCGGTGCGGTGGATGCAGCGCTGAATAACTATGTTGCCCTGCACTATACATCTCGCCATATGAGTTGGCTGCATTGTTTCTGGGGTGTAGGCGCTACCATCAGTCCGTATGTCATGGGCGGCTGCCTGACTCTGGGACTGGGTTGGCGCATGGGCTACCGCACGGTGGGATTTTTGCAGGTGGGTTTGACCGTTGTTCTGTTGGTTTCCCTGCCTTTGTGGAAAAAAACAGTCTCCTCTATCGAGGAGCCTGCGGCTCCGTCTTTGCCGTTGGCGAAGCTGGTTGCCCTGCCCGGTGCCAAGCAGATCTTCATTGCGTTTCTTGCCCATTGTGCGCTGGAGCATACCAATGCCCTGTGGACCAGCAGCTATCTGGTGCAGTATCGGGGTGTCGATGTGGAGACGGCTGCACGATTTGCTGCTCTTTCCTATATCGGATTGACCTTTGGCCGATTCCTCTGTGGCTTTGTGGCGGACAAGTTGGGCGATCGGCGGCTGATTCGGATGGGACTTTCCATGATGATATTGGGTTTGGCGTTGGTGATTTTGCCCCTGCCCACAGAGGTGGCGCTGGCGGGATTGCTGATTTTGGGCTTTGGCTGTGCGCCGATCTATCCCTCTATCATTCACTCCACTCCGGCCAATTTTGGAAGAGAGTTGTCCCAGCAGGTCATCGGTGTGGAGATGGCGAGTGCTTATGTAGGTACCACGGTGATGCCGCCTTTGTTCGGATTGCTGGCGCAGCATATCAGCATTGGACTGTTTCCGGTGTTTCAGTTGACGATGACTTTGGTGGTGCTGGGGATGTCAGAATGGATGAATCGCATTGTTTCCCATCGCACATAAAGGAGAATAACAATGAACGAAATCGAATTAAAAGCGCAGGAAAGAATTCAAAAAAATGCGTTTATGCATCATAATTATATTGAAATGGTCTCTGTGGAAACGGACAAGGCGGTGTTTCGCCTGGACATTCGGCCGGAGAGCAAAAACCCCTACGGCATGGTGCACGGAGGCGCTATTTACACATTAGCGGATAATGCTACCGGTTCCGCTGCCCATAGCGATGGCCGCAACTATGTTACGCAGACCAGCGCACTTCATTTCCTCCGCAACCAGTCAGAGGGTACTGTTTGGGCGACTGCTACGGTGCGTCATCGAGGTCACTCCACTTGTCTGGTGGCTGTGGATATCACCGGAGACCAGGGCAAGTTAATAGCCACAGGAGAGTTTACATTTTTCTGTGTGGATAAAGCGCGAATGGATGAAAAAATCAAAAAATAAGAAAAACGTCCCGAAAGGGACGTTTTCTTATTTTTTGAGAGGAATTGTAAAAATGAACCTTGTGGATACCGTGTCGCTTTCGGCTTTTAGCGTTCCTTTGTGCTCCTGTGCAATGACGGCAGCAATAGACAACCCCAAACCGAAGCCGGATTGCTCTCCACGAGAGGAGTCTGCTCGATAGAATCGCTCAAAGAGATGGCCGAGCTGATCAGCGGGGATAGGATCTCCGGTGTTGGTTACAGTGAGGCGAG
>JAKSQE010000102.1 GCA_024404295.1 Oscillibacter sp. | reverse complement strand
AGGGAAAGATGTGCTGGCACCCGGTGGCCGGTGGTACTTTGAGGTGGGCATTGGTCAGGCGGATGCGGTCCTACGGTTGATGCGGGCTCAAGGTTTTGGCGATATTCAAATTGTAAAAGATCTAAGCGGAATTCCCAGAGTTGTGTACGGCACGCTCTGCTCTGAAATCTAAAAGAATTTACAGATACATATAGGAGGAAAACAGTATGGCGAAAGATAAAGGCCCTCTGCCTAACAGCGCTCCTGCGGAGGATAAGAAGCGGGCAATTGAATCTGCAATGTCTCAGATCGAAAAGATGTATGGTAAGGGTTCCATCATGCGTTTGGGCGAGCAGAACAGCTTGAATGTGGATGTGATCCCCACCGGCTCTCTGGCACTGGATGTGGCACTGGGTGTCGGCGGTCTGCCCCGTGGCAGAATTATTGAGATCTATGGCCCTGAGTCTTCCGGTAAGACCACCTTGGCTCTGCACGTGGTAGCAGAAGCACAGAAGAAGGGCGGCGAGGTAGCATTCGTGGATGCAGAGCACGCTCTGGATCCCACCTATGCCCGTGCACTGGGCGTGGATATTGATAATATGCTCATCTCTCAGCCGGATACCGGCGAGCAGGCTCTGGAGATCACCGAGGCTCTGGTTCGTTCCGGTGCGATCGATGTCATCGTAGTGGACTCCGTTGCCGCCCTGGTTCCTCGTGCCGAGATCGAGGGCGAGATGGGTGACAGCTATGTGGGTCTGCACGCCCGTCTGATGAGCCAGGCTTTGCGCAAGCTGACCGGTGCTGTGGGTAAGACCAATACCATCGTGATCTTCATCAACCAGCTGCGTGAAAAGGTTGGCGTCATGTACGGCAATCCTGAGGTCACCACCGGCGGTCGTGCGCTGAAGTTTTATTCCTCCGTCCGTATCGATGTGCGTCGTGTAGAGCCGCTGAAGAGCGGCAGCGAGGTGGTGGGTAACCGCACCCGTGCTAAGGTCGTGAAGAACAAGGTGGCACCGCCCTTCCGCGAGGCTGAATTTGATATTATGTACGGTGAGGGCATTGCCCGTACCGGCGAACTGGTGGACCTCGCTGTTCGTTTGGACATTATCCAGAAGTCCGGTTCCTGGTTTGCCATGGGCGAGACTCGCATTGGCCAGGGTCGCGATGCGGCTAAGAAGTATCTGGAGGATAATCCTGATATTGCTGCCAATGTGGAAGCACAGATCCGTGCCAACTTTGATAAACTGATGGGAAATCAATCCCGCATTGCAGCAGCAAAGGCTGCAGGAAAAGCAGTAAACGTCAACGCTGACGATTTTGACGATGCGGATTGAGCGCATTGAAGCGTCTAAGCACAAAAAAGGCCGGATTCTGATTTTTCTGGAAGATGGTGCCTGTCTGAAAATCACAGAGCAAGAATTGCTGGATTTCGGGCTGCGTTCCGGTGATGTGTTGGACGAGGATACGCTGCAGCGTCTAAAGGCCGCAGCTGGTGTGTCTAATATTAAGACCACGGCGGCGGACTTGATCGGTCGCCGGGCTATGAGCCGCCATGATTTGGAAAAGAAATTGAAAGACCGGGGCGCCAGCGAGGCGGAAGCCCGCTATGCCGGCGAGTGGCTGGAAGCCATCGGTGCTTTGAATGATGCGGAATATGCTGCGCTGTTGGCACGGCATTGTGGCGACTTGGGCTATGGCCCGGGACGCACCCGAGAAAAACTGCGGGAAAAAGGAGTTCCCCGTGAACTGTGGGAGGAAGCGCTGGACAGTTTGCCCCCTGCGGAGGAACAGGTTGATAAATTTCTGCAGAGCAAGCTTCATGGCAGAAAGCCGGACGAAAAGGAGAAAAAACGTCTGACAGACGCACTTCTTCGCCGCGGTTTCAGTTGGGGCGATGTGAAAGCCGCATGGATGCGGATGAATGAGTATTTTGAGGACGAATGTAATGAGTTATAACGTATCGTTTATTTCTTTGGGTTGTGCCAAAAATCAGGTCAACTGCGAACAGATGATGGCGGTTTGCCAAAATGCGGGATATAGCATTCAGGCGGCTCCTGAGGGCTGCGACGTGGTTGTGGTCAATACCTGTGGTTTTCTGGCATCCGCCTGCGAGGAGGCCATCGAAAATATTCTGGAGATGGCGGAATTGAAGCGGGCGGGGCAAATCAAGAAAATTTTGGTCACCGGATGTATGTCCCAGCGCTATAAGGGCGATATTTTAGAGGAACTGCCGGAAGTGGACGGCATTCTGGGTACCGGCAGTTACGAGGAGATCGCAGGTGCCATTGCCGAGGTGATGGAAAAGGGCAGTAAACCTTGCCATCTGGGGAATATTCACACTGCCAATCAGAGCGGTGAGCGCATTCTCTCGACACCTCCTTGGTACGCCTATCTCCGCATTGCTGAGGGCTGTGACAACCACTGCGCTTATTGTGTGATTCCTTCACTACGCGGTAAGTATCGCAGCCGCCCCATGAACGAGCTGTTGGACGAAGCTGCGGAACTGGCATCTGCCGGCGTCAAGGAACTGCTGGTCATCGCACAGGATATTACCCGCTACGGTACGGATCTGAATGGCGAACACCAGCTTGCAAAGCTGCTGAAAGAACTGTGCAAACTGGATTTCCACTGGATTCGCCTCCACTATCTTTATCCCGATGAAATTACCGATGAACTGATCGATGTGATTGCTACTGAGGAGAAGATCCTGCCTTATCTGGATATTCCCATTCAGCACTGCAACGATCAGATCCTCAAGGCCATGAATCGCCGGGATACCAAGGAGAGCCTGCTGGAACTGCTGTCCAAACTGCGAGAGAAGATTCCGGGTTTGGTACTGCGTACGAGTTTGATCGCAGGTCTGCCTTACGAAGATGAGGATGCGTTTGAGGAGCTGTGCCAGTTCCTGCGTGAAGTGAAGATCGAGCGTGCCGGTGTGTTCCCGTTTTCTCCGGAGGATGGGACCAAGGCGGCTCTTATGGAACATGTGGACTTTGAGGAGGCACAGCGCCGTGCCGAGCTGGCGGTGGACGTTCAGTCTGATATCATTGATGCGTACAATGAGAGCGTCATGGGCGACGAGCGGGAAGTCCTCTGCGAGGGCTTCGATGTTCAGAGCCAGATGTTCTACGGCCGCAGTTATGCGGAGTCTCCGGAAATTGACGGTCGTATTTATTTCAGCGCTGATGAGGAGATTGCCCCTGGTACCTTTGTCATCGTTCAACTGACGGATACCATGGACGGCGAACTGGTGGGTGTGTTTCAAAGTAAGGAGGAAGAGGAATGAATTTGCCGAATAAATTGACCATGATGCGGATTTTGCTGATCCCTGTTTTCATGGTGGTTCTGTATCTGGGCTTCCCCGGCGCAAATTATGCGGCACTGGCGATCTTCATTGTTGCCAGTCTGACAGATCTGCTGGACGGAAAAATCGCCCGTAAGTACAATTTGGTAACGGATTTCGGCAAGTTTGCGGATCCTCTGGCAGATAAAATGTTGGTGACCGCTGCCATGCTGTGGTTCGTGGAGATCGGCCAGATGCCTGCCTGGGCACTGCTGATCGTCATCGTGCGTGAGTTTGCCGTCAGCGGTCTGCGGATGATCGCATCGGACAAGGGCCGAGTCATTGCCGCCGGTTGGTCCGGTAAGGTCAAGACGGCCAGCACCATGGTCTGCATCTGCGTGATGCTGCTGGCGGTCGAGCCTTGGATGCCTGTGCCCAGAGTGCTGAATCTGCTGTGTGTGGCAGTCATTGTAGTGACAACGCTGTATTCCGGCGTGGAGTATTTTGTCCTGAATAAGGATGTTATCGCTTCTGCATAAAGCTTTATACAATAAGAGACCGAAGGGAACTGCATGCAGTTCCCTTCGGTTTTTTATCCCAACGCATAGCGCATGGCTTCCAAGTTATGTGTGACCGTGAGATAGCGGGCGGAGCAAACGGCATCGGCAGTAAAAACGAGAAGAAACACCAAAGCGGCAACGGGTGGAGTCCGTTCTGCCAAACGTTGGAAGATGGGCTGGAACATCCAAATCGCCAAGGCAGACAAGATGCCCCATGCTAAGGTGAATGGTAAACTGACTCGACCGCCCAGATTACCTATCACACCGGAAGAGGCCCAAAACCAGACACCAAACCAAAGCTCGCAGACCCAGTGGTAGAAGTATTCGACAATCGTGGTGGCGATCGCACCGGACAGGATGAGCCATGGACCCTGCCTCCAGGAAGCAGGTAGGGCCAGAACGGCCATCATACCCAATCCGTAAACTGGACAGAACGGCAGTAAGAGCAGACAGCGCCGCCGCTGTGTCAGACTATGGGTGGCGGCGGCGAAAATTCGCTCCGCGATCCATCCCAGAAAACTGTATCCCCCGAAGTACCAAAGCCAAAGAACCATATGACCACCTCATGCACAGTATGGTACGATTTGGGGAATTCGATACCCGTTGCAGGGAAATAAAAAAGATGATACAATCAGACCGAAAAAGTGCGGGAGGAGAGAAAATGGCAGATCATTGGGAGACTTTAGAACAGACTTGCAATGCAGAGCCTGCAGCCTGGCAGAGACCAGAACCAACGTGGTTTTTGGCGTAGGTGCAAAGGATGCGGAGATCATGTTCATCGGGGAAGGCCCCGGCCAAAACGAGGACGAGCAGGGCGTGCCTTTTGTAGGACGCGCGGGCCAACTGTTGGATGATATGTTGGAAATCATTGGGTTGGATCGGACAAAAGTCTATATTGCCAATGTGGTGAAATGCCGCCCGCCGCAAAATCGGGATCCGCTAAATGTTGAGCAGGAAGCGTGCCTCGGTTATCTGCGGCAGCAGGTTGCTTTGATCAAGCCGAAAATGATTGTCTGTCTGGGCCGGATCGCGGCACAGGCGATCATCAAAGAGGATTTTAAAATTACCC
>JAKSQE010000101.1 GCA_024404295.1 Oscillibacter sp. | reverse complement strand
TCAAGCCAAATCAGCACAAGATTTTAAATAACGAATACACGAACCCCTGCGAAAAAGAGAAAGAACAGACTGAAAATCAGCCTGTTCTGTCATGAAATTCTGTTTTAAGCGATACAAGCCATGCCCTCATGGAATGCTTCGATATTCAGAGGAACGAGTTTTGCTTTGGCTCCGGTGAACATCTCCTTGATCATGGCCTCGATGGTCTCGGGTTTCAGGATCTTGGTGGCTGCCACATAGGCACCCAGCATCACCATATTAGAAACTTTCAGGTTGCCCAGCTTTTCAGCAATCTCATTGCAGGGCACATAATACACGGTCAGATCCGAGCGGGAGACCTTATCGGTGACCACGTTGGAGTTCACAAACACCGTACCGCCGGGGACAACACCTGCCTCAAACTTATCCAGAGACGGTGCGTTCAGTGCGATCAGCTCCGTATAGCTGGCAAACACGGGGGAACCGACCTTCTTATCAGAGAGAACAACAGAACAGTTTGCCGTGCCGCCACGCATTTCAGGTCCATAGGAGGGTGCCCAGGTGACCTCCAAGCCCTCGGCCATACCGGCTTCCACCAGATTCTTACCAATGGCCAAGCCGCCCTGTCCGCCAAAACCGGAAATGATGATCTGTTTCTTCATCTTACTTCACCTCCGCACTTTTATCCTTAATGACGCCCAGAGGATAATAGGGAATCATGTTCTCCTTCAACCATTCGACTGCCTTCACAGGAGTCTTGCCCCAGTTGGTGGGGCAGGTGGACAGGACTTCCACAAAGGTGAAGCCGTCCCGATTCATCTGCATTTCAAAGGCCTTCTTGATGGCTTTCTTTGCCTTGTTGATGTTGGCGATATCCGTCACGCAGACACGCTCGGCATAGGCACAGCCGTCCAGCGTTGCCAGCATTTCGGAAACGCGAATGGGCATACCGGCCTGCTCAACGGTACGGCCGGACTGGCAGGTAGTTGCCTTCTGACCGATCAGCGTAGTGGGAGCCATCTGACCGCCGGTCATGCCGTAAATGGCATTGTTGACAAAAATGGTGGTAAACTTCTCGCCGCGCATCGCTGCGTGGACGATCTCTGCCATACCGATGGATGCCAAGTCGCCGTCGCCCTGATAGGTGAACACTGCCTGATTGGGGTGGGTACGCTTGACGCCGGTGGCAACTGCGGGAGCACGGCCATGGGCGGCTTCCAGCATATCGCAGGCAAAGTAGTTATAAGCAAACACGGAGCAGCCTACGGGGCAAACGCCGATGGCTTCGTCCATCAGTCCCAGTTCAACCAGAGACTCCGCGACCAGCTTATGAATAATACCGTGGTTACAGCCGGGGCAATAATGCAGCTCGGCATCGGTCAATCCGGCAGACTTCTGATATACGATTGCCATATCACTTGACCTCCTTCAATGCTTTCTTAACAGCTTCTACCATTTCCTCCACCGTGGGCATCACGCCGCCGGCATGACCCAGGTAGGAAATGGGCTTCTGGCCTTCCACTGCCAGGCGGACATCGTCCAGCATCTGACCGGAAGAACTCATCTCAACATCCAAAACAGCCTTCACATGAGACTTGCCTGCCAATTCATGCAGAGCCTTCTCGGGGAAAGGCCACAGGGTGATGGGGCGGAACAGACCCACCTTCAGTCCCTCGGCACGCAGGGTCTCCAACGCCGTCAGGGCGATACGGGCCGGTGTGCCGTAAGCGGTGATAACGACCTCAGCGTCCTCGCACTGCACTTCTTCCCAGCGCGTCTCCTTTTCGGTCATCTCCGCATACTTCTTTTCCAGATTGACGTTATGTTCATCGCAATCGTCCGGCTCAATGTACAGAGAGTTGATGACGTTATGATGATCTCTGCCTCTGCGGCCCACAGCTGCCCAATCCTTGGGGGGCAGATCACGCTTCGGCATTTCACGCCACTCGATGGGCTCCATCATCTGGCCGATCAAACCATCGCACACCACCATGACGGGGTTGCGGTACTGGTCAGCGATGTCAAAAGCTTCCTGCATGAAGTCCACAGTCTCCTGCACCGTAGAAGGTGCCAGAACCAGTGTACGGTAGTCGCCGTTGCCGCCGCCGCGCGTGGCCTGATAATAGTCGCCCTGGCTGGGCTGAATGGTGCCGAGGCCCGGACCACCGCGCATGCAGTTCACGATAACGCAGGGCACTTCGGCGCCTGCCAGATAAGTAATACCCTCCTGCTTGAGGCTGATACCGGGAGAGGACGAGGAGGTCATGGCTCTCATGCCGGCACCGGCTGCGCCGTAAACCATGTTGATTGCTGCCACCTCAGACTCGGACTGCACGAACACGCCGCCGGCCTTGGGCAGATGCACAGACATATACTCCGGAACTTCGCTCTGGGGGGTAATGGGATAACCAAAGAAGCACTGACAACCTGCACGAATCGCAGCTTCGGCAATGGCTTCATTTCCTTTCCATAACTCTTTTGCCATGATAACGACCTCCTTCTCTTAAAACTTTTCTACGGTGATGATGGAATCGGGGCAGATCTTTGCACAGCTGGCGCAGGCGATGCACTGGCTGATATCCGTCACCGTTGCGGGATGATAACCTTTCCGGTTGGTGGTCTCCATATCAAGTGCCACGATATGCTTGGGACACACCGTGGTGCAAAGCTCGCAGCCTTTGCAACGATCGACATTAAATGTGACTTTTGCAGTACTCATGACAATTCCTCCTCTTCCATGGTCATTCCCACGGTTTCTTCATCCGGATGCTGATGGGAAACACCGGCTCCGGCAAATTGGTTAACTCGGTTACAAATTTTTCTTCCGCCACATGGCAGAGAATGGGGATCCCTGTGGCATCGGAAAGTTCTTTTGCCAGCACCGCACCCTTTTGGATCTCCTCCGCTGTGGTCTCCTGGCAAAGGTGGGTGTTATTGACGATGCCGGTACAGGTCAGGCCTGTGGTGGCCTCGATCCCCCGCAAATATTCGGCGGCACCTTCCGCAGTACGAACTTCCGGCCGGTTTGCGTTCAATACATATATTAGTTGGTAATCCTCTTTTAGAAGAAAAAAAAAAAACCGTGCCAGCACTCTGGCACCTACCGGATCGCCGCCAATGTCCAACACACCGGTGATCTCCCGGTTTTCGAAGATCGCTTGCAGTTCCGCAGGCAAAGCCGGAACATCGGCATTGGAGCACGCCTGCGAAGAAGAGATCAGCCGAACGCCGGAGTCTGCCAGAAGTCCTTTCCTCTCTCGGGATCGGAAGTAGGGGTTCACGATATCCAGATCTGCCAGCATCAGATTCGGTTTCTCCTCCGCTAAAGCCATGGCCAGATTCACGGCGAATTCGGTTTTGCCCGTTCCGTAATGGCCCGTCACGATCGTAATGCGGTGGGAACAGATCTCTGCAGCCCTCATTGGATCGCCCCTTTCGCGTTGTATGTTTAACTTATGCGTTGTATGATGTCATTATATGATTCTTGCAATACGATGTCAATAGTCATACTTGTTTTTTTCCGCGAAAACAGGTATATTGAGAACATCACACAAAAGCACCCACTTTCTTTTGTACTTTTTGCGTAATGATAAATTTACAGGAGGGATCTAAATGGCAAACGAGCGCCGTGCGAAACTGTCTGAACAGACATCGGACCGCCTGTATGAAATGATCGTGGAGGAGCATCGCTATGCTCCCGGCAGTAAGCTGCCGAATGAAAATGAATTGAGCGAGGAATTGCAGGTCAGCCGCACCACGCTGCGGGAAGCGATCTCCTTCTTGGTGACACAGGATCTGTTAGAGGTTCGCCGTGGCAAAGGAACCTTTGTAACGGAGCAGCTCCCTGCCAAAGGCTTGGATCTGACCAGTCTGGCAAATATGCGCTCCCGCGTCCGTGCTGAGGACTTGTTTGAGATGCGTTTGATTTTTGAACCCGCTACTGTGGCCTTGGCCTGTCAGCGCGCTACGGATGAAGAGCTCAAGCAAATCGAAAAGAAGGCGCTCCATGTGGAGGAGGCTGCTGCAACAAATGGGGACTGGCCTCTTGCAGACCAGGAATTCCATTGGGCCATTATTAAAGCCTCTCATAATGAGTATATGCGCCGACTTTACCCAATCATTAACGGTGCGGTGAATGAGATCGTACAGATCTCTCAAAACCGGAAGCACATGCAGGAAACCGCTCTGGCTGACAATCGCCTGATCTTGGAGTTCCTGCTCCAGCGCGACGAGGTGGGTGCCAAGCACGCCATGAGCATCCACATGAAACACCTGATCCAAATCCTTCATAAGCCCTGAAAAAATGCCTTCTGACTCTGGTTTCAGAAGGCATTTTTAATTGTATGGTCGTTATTTCAGACAGCGCAAAGGGTCATATTTCTACGAATTGGCAGCAAAAGCCCCTATTTTTAGGAATAATTGTCAAAAAAACGGAGATATTTTTGATAGAACAAAAAATCCATTTATGGATTCTATACAAATTTACGTTTTTCCTCTTAACAAACGGAATCTAACGGAGTATAATGACGTGCAATAGGTGGAAATGGCCTTTTTTTGCAAGAACGGCCCTGTCCGCAAGGAAAAGATAGGAACAACTATATGGAAATGACTCTGCAAGATCGTCTGGAGCAACTGCTTCAAGCCTACTCACATTATTATGATATTTCTCGGGATGTCACCGTTGAAGGAGGCAGCTTCCCTGCCACCGCTTTCTTCCATGCCCGTGAGGAGAGCTATCTGACAACGAAGTCTCTGACTTTTGCCGCTTCCGAGCAGCATGAGTACGCTTATTTTTACGTGGCAGACCACCTGGATGTGAACACGCTGCAGGAGCAGATCGAGCTTTCCAAGAATGCAGGCCTGAAACGGATCGTCCCCGGCGGCAGCCACATGTGTTCCTATGTCACCCTGGTGATTCTGGCGAACACCACC
>JAKSQE010000100.1 GCA_024404295.1 Oscillibacter sp. | reverse complement strand
CCTCCACAAATTCTAATTTGCAAGGCGGGTTAAACCTGCGTTTTGATCAGTTCCTCAAATACCGGCAGGCTGCGCAGAATCATGCCATGATCGACAGAGGTGCTGATGCGGAAAAAGTCAGGACAGCCAAAATCGCCGCCGGGGACGATCAACAGATTCTTTTCCTTGGCACGGTCGGAAAAGGCTTGCGCATTGCCGCCGGGTGCCTTAACGAACATATAGAATGCTCCCTTGGGCTTTGCACATTCATAGCCATAAGAGGTCAGAGCGTCATAGAGAGTCTTGCGGTTGCGGTCATAGGCTTCTACATCAGGCCGCAGAGAGACGCAGCGGGCAACCGTCAACTGCTGCAGAGAAGGTGCGCAAACATGGCCGATAATTCGGGCGGCACCGCAAACGGCGGCAAACAGTTGCGCACTGTCGGTGACCTGATCCGGCACGCAGACATAGCCGATGCGCTCACCGGGTAAAGACAGGGACTTGGACCAGGAGTAGCAAATCACGGTATCGGGGTAGATAGAGGGGATAAAAGATACTTCCACTCCATCATAGGCTAATTCGCGGTACGGCTCGTCAGCGATGATGTAGATAGGATGGCCGAACTCCTTTGCCTTGCGAGTCAGGACATTGGCAAGGGAAACCAGCGTTTCTTTGGTATAAACAACACCGGAGGGGTTGTTGGGAGAGTTAACGATGACGGCCTGGGTGTGACTGTTGATGGCTTCCTCCAGTTTGTCCATGCGAATCTGGAACTGCTGGGTATCGGCGGGAACTACTACAAACTTGCAACCGTTATTCTCCACAAAGGGGCGATACTCGGGGAAGAAGGGAGCAATGGCCAGAATTTCAGCATCTTCTACTGCCAGAGCGCGGATGACAGAGATCAGAGCAGGAGCAGCACCGCAGGAGAGGAAGATGTTTTCCGGACGGATCGAAGTGTCGAAACGGGCATTCAAATCGTCTGCGACAGCTTTGCGAGCGTCCAAAGCACCGGGAGCGGAGGTGTAGCCGTGGATGGACAGGCTATTGACCTCATCCAGAATGGCGTTGATAGACGCCTTTACCTGCGCAGGTGCGGGAATAGATGGATTGCCCAGAGAATAGTCATATACGTTTTCACGGCCAACAATGGCAGCCTGCTGATTGCCGTATTCAAACAGCTCACGGATGCAGGAGCGGGTCGTGCCCAATTTTAACATGGCTTCGGAAATCATCAGAAACAGTCCTTTCTGCACTTAATTTGGAAATATCATACCACACGGTAGTGGGAATGGCAAAGATTTTACAAGAGAATTTCAAGATACACATAAAAATAACAGGGAAGTACCGCATCTGCAGTACTTCCCTGTAAGAAATCATTGCTTTTCCGCCTCGGATTCACAATAAATACAACGATAAATATGATGTTCCTTATCAGCCAATTTAAAAAGATGTGGCAGTTCCTGCTCCACGGAGGTAATACAGCGGGGATTTTTACAGAAAAATGTGTCGGTGAGAACATCGGACAGATCCGGCTCGGAAGCTTCTGTGCTGTCAGCGGCGTCGGCGTCAATGCCCAGCAACTTCAAAATCAGAGCCATGCGAATAAACCGACCGTAGCGTGCCTGCTCAAAGTAACAGGCGCGGGGATCATTGTCCACAGCAACAGAGATCTCGTTCACGCGAGGGAGTGGATGCAGGATGCATAGATCCTGTTTGGCGGTTTCCAGCTTCTCAGGCGTGAGAATGTAGCTGTCTTTCAAACGCAGATATTCTTCTTCGTGGAAGAAGCGCTCTTTCTGAATTCGGGTCATATATAGAATGTCCAACTCCGGCATAGCAGCTTCCAGATCCGTAGTCTCCACGAAATCAATGCCTTTGCTGATAATGGCTTCATCTTTTACGTACTGAGGAAGTTTCAATTCCTCGGGAGAGATCAGTACGAACTTGATACCGGTGTAACGGCTCATGGCGTTGATCAGGGAGTGGACGGTGCGGCCGAACTTCAAATCGCCACAAAGGCCAATGGTCAGATCATTAAAATGGCCTTTTTTGTGATAGATGGTCAGCAGGTCAGTCAGCGTCTGGGTGGGATGATTGTGACCGCCGTCACCGGCATTGATCAAGGGCACCAAAGAGCGGCGGGTAGCCACCAGAGGGGCACCCTCCTTGGGGTGGCGCATAGCGATAATGTCGCAGTAACCGCTGACGACTTCAATGGTATCGGAAACGCTCTCGCCCTTTGCAGTAGAAGAACTGTTGGCATCAGAGAACCCCAGTACCTTTCCGCCCAGAGACAGCATGGCGGATTCAAAGCTCAGACGAGTGCGGGTGGAGGGCTCAAAGAACAGGGTGGCCAAAATACGGCCATCACATTTGTGAGCATACTTGGCAGGCTCCGCAATGATATCGCTGGCAACAACACACAAGTCGTTGATTTCTTCTACCGAGAGATCCAGAATGTCGATCAGGCTTCTCATAATTTTGCTCCATTCACAGCCAGATAATTCTTGATGCGCTCCACATTTTCGGCGTTGGCGGCATCTTCTTCCAGATATTCGATGATGTCATAGACATCCACCACGCTGTATACGGGGAAACCAAATTCATCCTCGACTTCTGCCATAGCGGACTTCTCAGTTTTTCCCTTTTCCTTGCGGTCAACCATAACAAAGGTCGCAATGACTTTTACGTTTTCGAGGCCGCTGAGGATGGACATGCTCTCTCGAATAGCAGTGCCGGCAGTGATGACATCTTCCACGATCACCACCTCTTCGCCAGCCTGAGGCACATAGCCCACAAACACGCCGCCTTCGCCGTGATCCTTGGCCTCCTTGCGGTTAAAGAAGAAGGGGACATTCAGGCCGTTTTTGGACAGAGCCACAGCGGCGGAAACTGCAATGGAAATGCCCTTATAGGCAGGGCCGTAGAGAACGGAGGGCTTGTTGCCTACCTTTTCAAAGTAAGCCTTGGCGTAGAACTCGCCCAGCTTTGCAATCTGCTCACCGGTTTTGATCTCACCGGCATTGATGAAATAGGGGATCTTGCGGCCGCTCTTTGCGGTGAAATCACCAAATTTCAGCACATTCGCAGACTTCAGAAAGTCAATAAATTCTCTTTTATAAGATTCCACAGTGAAACTCCTTTCTTAACCGACAAATTCAGAGACACAACGGCGGTAGGCGACCACGGGATCGGCGGCCTGGGTGATGGGACGGCCTACCACGATGTAGTCGGAGCCGATCTCCTTGGCCTTTGCGGGGGTGGTCACGCGAACCTGATCGCCCACCTCGCCATCGGCAAAACGGACTCCCGGGGTGACGGTGACAAAGTCCTTGCCACAAGTCTCATGCACCTTTCCGGCCTCCAGAGGAGAGCAGACGATGCCGGCCAGACCGGACTCGGCGGCACACTTGGCGTAGTGCATGACCACCTTGTCCAGAGGTTCGTGAATCAGAAGATCAGACTCCATGCGCTCCTGACTGGTAGAGGTCAACTGGGTTACGGCAATCAGCATAGGGCGAGTACCGTCCGGACGGGTCAATCCTTCCAAAGCAGCCTCCATCATAGCCTTGGTGCCGGCGGCGTGTAGGTTGGTCATATCCACATCCAAACCGGACAGAACGGCCATGGCTTTCTTTACAGTGTTGGGAATGTCGTGCAGCTTCAGATCCAGAAAGATCTTATGGCCTCGGGCCTTGATGTCTCGGACGATTTGCGGGCCTTCGGCATAGAACAGCTCCATGCCGATCTTGACGAAGGGCTTTTCCTCCGTGAACTGATCGAGAAAAGCCATAGTTTTTGCTCGGTTTTCAAAGTCTAAAGCAATAATAACGTCTTTACCCATGGTGGGCACCTCCAATAATTTCATGTAAGTTGTTGATTCCATACTGTGCCATGACACGGGGCAGATCTTCCATGATCCGCTTGCAGGCATAAGGGTCGGTCAGGTTGGCAGCGCCCACTTCCACAGCGGTGGCGCCTGCCAGCATCAGTTCAATCACATCCTCGGAAGAGGACACACCGCCCATGCCCACAATGGGAATGGAGACGGCGTTGTATACCTGCCACACGCAGCGAACAGCTAAAGGGAAAATGCCCGGGCCGGACATACCGCCGGTGGTGTTGGCCAGGAGGGGCGCTTTCTTTTTGAGGTCAATGCGCATACCAAGCACCGTGTTGATGAGGCTGATGCCATCCGCACCGGCATCCTCACAGGCTTTTGCCATGTCAGCAATACTGGTAACGTTGGGAGTCAGTTTGATAATGACGGGTTTGGTGGTGACAGCCTTGACTGCACGGGTCACTTCGGCAGCAGCCTTGGGATCGGTGCCAAAGCTCATGCCACCGCCGTGGACATTGGGGCAGGAGATGTTGACCTCCAGCCAGCCAACCTGTTCACAGGTGTCCAACTTGCGGCAGACATCGACATATTCTTGCACAGAAAAGCCGCTGATGTTGGCCATGACCGGCTTGCGGAACACCTTGGCCAGCTTGGGCAGTTCTTCGGAAATGACAGCATCCACGCCGGGGTTCTGCAGACCGACTGCATTCAGCAGACCGCCTGCGTACTCTGCAATGCGGGGCGTAGGGTTGCCGTAGCGGGGTTGGGAAGTGGTACCCTTGAAAGAGAAGGTACCCAGATCGTTGATATCATACAGCTCGGCGAATTCGTAGCCATAGCCAAAGGTGCCGCTGGCGGGAATAATGGGATTAGACAGTTCGATACCGCACAAAGTAACATTTGTCGTACTCACCAGATGATCTCCTCCTTTTCCAGCACAGGGCCGTCTTTACAGATGCGTTTGTTGCCGTATTTTGTTTGGCAGGTACAGCCCATACAGGCGCCGAAACCGCAGCCCATGCGCTCTTCGAAGCTGAACTGGCCGGAGGTGGGGCAGACATTGTAGACGGCTTTCAGCATGGCCTCGGGTCCACAGGTGCAGAGAGAATCATACTCCAGATCAGCTAAGCCGTCTGTGACAAAACCTTTTCTACCGAGGCTTCCGTCGGCGGTGGTAATCACCACGGGAATGTCCAACTTTTCAAATTCCTCTGCAAAGAAAGCATCCCGGGCGGTGTTATAACCCAAGAC
>JAKSQE010000010.1 GCA_024404295.1 Oscillibacter sp. | reverse complement strand
AAACAGCAGCATAATGATGGTTGCGCCAATCAAGCCCAATTCTTCACAGACGATCGCAAAGATAAAGTCATTGTGCTCCTCGGGCAGGTACAGAAACTTCTGCCGCCCCTTACCCAAGCCTAAACCCAGCAATCCGCCGGAGCCGATGCTGATGAGACTCTGGGAAAGCTGAAAGCCTTTATCCTGTGCGTCTTCCCAAGGGTTTAGCCAATAGGTGATTCGGCTGGTATTATAGCCGACTACGAACAAAACGGGACAAGGGGCCGCGCCCGCAGCGCCAAGTGCCGCAAAGACCCAACCCCAGTTGATGCCGCCCACCAGCATCATAATCGCACCGGCACCCATGATCAAAATAGCGCCGGACAGGTGCGGTTCCCAAGCCACCAGACCGCCAACCAGCACCAGCAAAAGGCCATAGGGCAAAATTCCGTAGCGGAAAGTTCGCATGAGGTCTTTTTTTCGGGAGATACTGTCCGCAAAATAAACCACGATCGCCACTTTCGCAATTTCAGAGGGTTGGAACGTCAGCAATTCGCCCACACCCAGCCAGCGACGCGCGCCGTTGCGCCAGATGCCGATGCCCGGAATTTTAACCATGATCAGCATGATGATCGAGATAAACAGCAATGCCTTTGCCGCGCCGCGCAGGCGCTGATAATTGATCTTGCTGATGATCAGCATGGCAAAGATCCCCATCAATGCGAAGAGTCCCTGACGAACAAAATAATGGGTCGCATCATGGGTTTTTGTCTCGTAATACGCTGAGGGAAAGCTGGCGGAAAGAAGCATGATCAGTCCGATTCCCGTCAACAGGATCGTCAGCAGGCAGAAAGGCAGGTCAATGGGACCTTTGGACAATTCACGACTCTGTTCCTGCTTTTCCTTTCGCAGTTGTTCCTGCTCACGGTATTTTTTTATTTCCTCTCGTGTCAGTGGTCTGCGTCGTTTCTCTGCCATGGATTGTCCCTCCTTTCTCCTGATTTTTTAGCCGTTATCCGATTCGAATCTGAATGGCAAAGTAGCCGATCACGCAGAACAGCAGCGTGATGCCGGAGAACACCACTACCAGTTTATTCTCACTCCAGCCGCATTTTTCCAGATGGTGATGCAAAGGCGCCATTTTGAAAAAGCGCTTGCCGTGGGTCGCCTTGAAGTAGCCCACCTGAATAATGTCACTGACCGTTTCGGTGATATAGATAATACCCGCAAAAATCAGAATCAGCGGCATATCCACCGCAAAACCCATTGCAGCCACTGCACCGCCTAAAAACAGGCTGCCGGTATCACCCATAAAGCATTTTGCAGGATGATGATTATACAGGAAAAATCCTGCAAGGCCGCCAAACAGTGCGGCAGAGAAAATCCCCAGAGAAGTCAGTTTCAGCGCCAGTGCCGTCACGGTAAAGAACAATGCCACCACAGATGTCACACTACAGGCTAAGCCATCAATGCCATCTGTAATGTTGACAGCGTTAACACAACCCACAATGACAAATGCAGCAAACACCAGATAGATGATCCAGGGAATATTCCACTCCACATTGGCGAAGGGAATATACAGCCGATTGGTGAGGAGGCCCTCGTAACGCATCAAGCTCAGGAACACAATGGCCGCCAACAGCTGCAGTACAAATTTCTGCTTGGCGGTCAAGCCCTCATTTTGATGCTGGCGCACCTTGCGGTAATCATTCACAAAGCCGATCAATCCAAAGCACAGAGCAAACAGATAGACATACAGATGCGTAAAATTACCCATCAGCATCTCTCCCCAGCCCATGAGCAGCATGGTAATGCCAGAGCCTAAAATGAACATAATACCGCCCATGGTCGGCGTACCGGCCTTGGAATTGTGCCAAGTCGGGCCATCCTGTCGGATCTCCTGCCCTGCTTTCAATTTTCGCAGTTCTGCCAGAACAAACTTGCCCAGTACGGCAGTCAGTATCAAGCTAACCGCAGCTGTGAGTGCATACATCTTCATAGTCATAGTTCCTCTTAACGAAATTTCTGTTCTTTTGCGTTACACATGGGAAGCCAGGTGCTCAGCCACGATCTCCCGTTCATCCATATGTCTCATGCCCCTTGCCGCAAAGCACGATCACATCGCCGCTCCGGGCATGATCCATTGCATAGTGAATGGCCTCCACGCGGTTTTCCACCACTTCATACGGTGTGTCATAGCCGGCCATGCCGGGCAGAATGTCTGCAATAATATCTGCAGGGTTCTCCGTACGGGGATTATCCGTGGTGACTACCACAAAGTCTGCAATTTGGGCCGCAATCGCGCCCATCTTGGGCCGTTTCGTCTTATCTCGATCACCGCCGCAGCCGAACAGCGCCACGGTGCGTCCCTTGGCAAAGCCTTTCACCGAATTCAACACATTTTCCAAGCCGTCGGGGCTGTGGGCATAGTCGATCAGCACAGTATAGTCCGTTCCCGGAGTGGGAACTACCTCCACACGCCCCTTCACATGGCTGACCTCTGCCAAAATTGCTGCGCTCTCCTGCAGGGAAACGCCCAGCGTCATGGCTGCGCCCAGCACATCCAGCGTATTGTACACCATGAATCCACCGGGAATATTGACCTGCACCGGAACTCGCTCTTCGCCCGAAACTGCTGTAAAGGCGATGTGATCTGCCGCCAATTCCACATTTTCGGCCCGCAGATCGGCGTTTGCGTGTTCCGCATAGGTCAAGGCTTTGCAGGTGCTGTGTTGCATCAGACGAGCCGTCCACGCATCGTCCGCATTGACCACGCCGTAGTCACAGCGCTGAAACAGCAGTGCCTTGGCATCGCAGTAATTTTCCATGGTCTCATGGAAATCCAGATGATCCTGCGTCAGATTGGTAAAGATGCCGGTTTGATAATGCACCCCATACACACGATCCAGTGCCAAAGCGTGGGATGAGACCTCCATCACCACGTGGGTACAGCCTCTCTCCAGCATCTGGGCAAACAGTTTTTGCAGTTCAAAAGACTCCGGCGTGGTGCGCTCGGTGGGGATCACCTCATCACCGATCATATTCTGATTGGTGCCGATCAGACCCACCTTTGCGCCTTTTGCCTTTTCCAGAATGGACTTGAGCAGATAGGTCGTGGTGGTCTTGCCATTGGTGCCGGTAACACCCACCATGGTCATTTTTTTCGCCGGTTCCCCATAAAACGCAGCGCCTACCGCAGCCAATGCCTGACGGGCATTTTCCACCTGCACATAAGGAGTGCCGCCTGCAGGGGCCTTTTCGCACAGGGCTGCCACTGCGCCCTTTTCCATCGCCTTGGGAATAAAGTCGTGTCCGTCCACTGCAAAACCGGTCATGGCTACAAACAGGTCGCCGGGCTGCGTGGCGCGGGAGTCATAGCTAACGCCGGTGATCTCCTGCTCCAGATCCGCCGTCGCAGTACAAATCTTCACATGTTTCAGTAAATCTTTCAGCTTCATATCGTACACCCTCCGTTCCGGTATTTCATAGCACCAACTATTATCGTCAGTCGCGTCGCAGGTGCAAACCCGGAATCGTGCCTAAAAGATTGCAAAAAGTGTCAGTCTGTGGATTGCGTGCCAAATCGCACTGTCACCACGCTGCCGGGAGGCAATTCCGTTCCCGGCGCCGTACCCTGTGAAATTGCACTGATATTGCCCGCCGTGGTAGCCGTCGATGTGGCACCCATAACTTTCATAATCAGTCCTGCATCGGCGATCTCCTTGTTGGCCATCGCCGCTGTTTTTCCAACCACATTCGGTACCACGCAAACGGTGTTGGGCTTTTCTCCGCCTAAATACAGAATGATCGTTGCGTTGTTGGGCACGATGGCAGCGCCAGCCGGGGTCTGATCCGTTACGGTGTTGCCCGTTCCAATTGTTCGGCAGGCAAATCCTGCTGCTGCCAGGGTTTCCTTTGCTTTTTCTGCTGTCTGACCAACCACATACGGAACTGCGGCATCAGCGCCTACCAACTCTTCTGCGGTATAGTCCGGCTCGATGCCCAGAGCCGGTAGGATCTCGCCCATGATCTGGCTGGCAAAGGGGGCGACCATGTTGCCGCCGGAGGGATAGGTGCCTGTATCACGGCGGGGCGTATCCATAGTCAGCAGCATAATGTACTGCGGGTCATCTGCCGGAGCAAAGCACATGAAGGACACCACAATATCGCCCTGCGGATTGCTGCTGGTTCGGGTACCGGTCTTATCTGCCGTGCCGGTCTTGCCGCCAATGCGATAGCCGGCAACCTGGCCGTTTTTGCCGGTGCCCTGTGCCACAACGTATTCCAGACAGCTCCGCACAGTGGCGGAAGTCTCCTCGCTGACGACCTGACGAATGGGGGTCGTATCGTGCTGCGTCAAAATGTTGCCGTTCTCATCCAGTACCTGCTCAACAATATACGGCTCGTAGAGATAGCCGCCATTGATGCAAGCTGCCTGGGCACGAATCAGCTCAATGGGGGTGACGTTAAAGGTCTGGCCGAAGGAATAGGATGCCAGAGAGACCACATTGGAATGAAAGCTTTTTTCGTCCGCAAAAATTCCGGTCACTTCGCCAACCATATCCACGCCGGTCTTATCCATCAAACCAAAAGACTTTAAATACTGATAATACTTCTCTGTTCCGACAGAAAGGCCGATGTTAATAAACGCAGGGTTGCAGGAATTACCCACGGCTTCCTGCAGAGACTGATGCCCGTGTCCGGTTTTCTTGGAACAATAGATGGGCTTATTCCAACCGGGAACCATCACAGAACCGCCGCAGTTAAAGGTGGAATTGGTGTTGATCGTTCCTTCCTCCAATGCTGCAGCAAGGGTAATGGGCTTAAAAGTGGAACCCGGCTCATAGGTAGAGTCAATACACTTGTTGCGCCATTGCGTCTGCACCATTTGGTTCAGTGCAGCAGTTCGTGCTGCGGCATATTCTTCCTCGCTATCATAGGTGCTGCGTTTGGCGTCGATCGATTCCAGAGTGGCATCCAGTTTCCCTTTCAGCGTTTCATCATAAATCACGCCATAATCGTTCAAATCATAGTTGGGGAACGATGCCATACCGATAATCGCTCCGGTATTGACATCCATAATGGTACCGGTTCCGCCATTTTTTGCGCCAAACTTTTTCAGCATGGATTCCAAGCCGTTTTCCAAGCTCAACTGGACGTTGGCATCAATGGTAAGCAGCAGATTGCTGCCGTTTTCCGCATCATAGTATTGTTCGTACTGGTACAGCATCTCCGTACCTGCGCCATTCTTTGCGCTGATGGTCAAACCGGTGGTGCCGCTTAACACATCGTTATATTTGGATTCCAGACCGACTGCACCGTTGTTTTCACTATTGACAAAGCCCAGCACTCCGGATGCCAATGAGCCGTACAGGTAGTACCGTTTCGAGTCAGGCTGAAGCCACACGCCCTGCAGCTTTTTCCGTTGGCCCTCAGGCACTTCGTTGCCCTCATCGTCGATCGCACCGTTGATAAATTTGCGCACTTCGTCGGACATCGCCTGCTCTGTCTTCTTCCGAATCTCCTCATACATGGAATTTGTCTTTTCCATGCGTGCTTCGATCAAAGCCTGATCCACATCCAGGATTCGGCTTAGACCACGAGCAATATAGCCACTATCCAGAATTTTAGCGGCAGTATAGCTTTGTCCCTTTGCCTCTGCTTTCTCCTGTGCCTCCTCATTTGCTTGCTCTTGTTTCTTCACAAACTCCATAATCTCTTTTGGAGAGATGAATACCGTTTCTGCCGTAGCAGATATTGCCAGTGTATTGTAATTCCGATCATAAATCGTACCGCGAGATGCCTCCACCACTGCGCTGCGAGTCTGCTGATCCAATGCTTTGGCTTGCAGGCTATCATGTTGACGGATCTGCAGGTCATATAACTTCCAGAACAACGCCACAAAGGTCACTACACCCAACAGCAGCATGATCAGAACAGTTCGGTTGCGAATCGTCTGATTTGCTCGGCGTGCGGAATCACTTTTTCTGCGGGGACTCATTGCCATGGTGCTTCCTCCTAGATGGAAACAAGGGAGCAAGAAGATATGATCTTCTTACTCCCGCTGTGTCAGTTCATATTATTGCGGTTTCAATTGAAATATTCCACCGCTGTGTAAATGCCGGAATGGAGAGAACTCAATACATGGTTGAACAAGTTATTCTTCTCTGTCTGATAGACAACTGCGCTGTCCTCTCCAGCCAAGTCCAAATAGTAGATCTGGCTGCTGCTTGGTTTCGACATGCCGGCTGCACTGGCGATTTCTTTCACGGTAGACATATCAAACATGCGCTCATGCTGTGCGGTCAATACCACCTGCTGTGCTTCCAACGCGTTGAGTTGGCTTTTCAAAGCAACGGTGTCCGCAGAAAGCGCCGTCAACTGAATGTAACTCAGCAGCATCATCACTGCCATCACTGCAACCGCCGCAAAGCCCAGCACCGTTACAACCGATACGCTCTGCCGTTCCCGAACCAGAGCCTCTTCCTGTGCCTTGCTGCGAACGCGCGTAGCAGGTCGTTCTTCCTGACGGTAACGAGAGGCTTCACCGGCATGATTCAGTTCGTGTTCCCGCGTTGCCCAATCCAGATCTCGTGCCAAATTTCCGCTGGTCATAAAGTCTCGATTGCTGTAGCGGTATTCTCTCGCATTCGCTGCCATGAGAAGCCTCCTTTCCCTCGTATTGATTGAAGTCGATCTTACAGATCGAAGTTGTCACATTTCTCTGCCACGCGCAGTTTTGCGCTGCGCGCTCTGGCATTCTCCGCCAGTTCCGCTTCTCCGGAAACGATCGGCTTCCGGTTCACCAAACGCACCTTTGGCTTGTTGCCGCAGACGCAGACCGGAAATTGCGGTGGACAGGTGCAGCCTTTGGCGGCATCCTGTAACGTTCGTTTTACAATGCGGTCTTCCAGAGAGTGGAACGTAATGACGGCCAGGCGCCCACCGGGGGCCAAGTGGTCAATCGCTCCGTGTAGCATCGGCGGCAGAGCATCCAGTTCCCCATTCACTGCAATGCGAATGGCCTGAAAACTGCGCTTTGCCGGATGCTGTTTTTCCCGTAGCGCTGCCGGAGGCATTGCTCCTTTGATCAGGTCTACCAGCTCCAACGTGGTCTCCACCGGCGTGTCCTCTCTTGCCCGGCAGATCGCCTTGGCAATGGCAGGTGCATAGCGCTCTTCGCCATATTCAAACAGAATGCGCCGGAGTTCCTCACCGCTCCAGGTATTGACGATCTCATATGCGGTCAATGGTGCCGATACATCCATTCTCATATCCAGTGGTGCATCCTGCATGTAGGAAAATCCACGGGACGCATCGTCCAGTTGAGGAGAAGAAACGCCCAGGTCAAAGAGCATTCCGTCTGCGGCAGGCACACCTGCCCGCTCCAGAACGGCACTCAATTCAGAAAAATTACTGTGGATCAACGTCACACGATTCATCCAGGGAGCCAGCCGCTCCTGTGCCGCCTCAATGGCAGCCATATCCCGATCAATACAAATAAGGCGACCGGTCGTCAAACGCTTTGCGATCTCGCGAGAATGACCGGCACGTCCCAACGTTCCGTCCACATAAATACCGTCGGGGCGGATGGCAAGTCCTTCTATGCATTCATCCAGCAGCACCGGTTTGTGTGTATATTCCATACCCCGTTATCCTTTGTTGCGGCGGGCACGGGCCAGCGCATCCATAGCGGCAGCCATATCGTCCTCTTCCAGCATCTGGCGCTCACGCTGTGTCCAAGTGGCCGTATCCCAGATCTCAGCAAAGGTATTCAAGCCAACGATCGTGGCAGACTTCTTCAGTCCGGCATAATTCCGAAGTGCAGCGGGAATCAATACACGACCCTGTCCGTCCGGTTCACAGGCAACAGCGTTTGCATACAACAACGTCAGCGCTCTGGCCTCGGTGTAAGGCAGTTCATCCATTTCCTCGCTCATCTGATTCCATTTACTTTCAGGATAAATGGTCAGGCAATGCTCTGCGCCGATGGTAATATAGAACAAATCGCCCAGAGCTTCACGCATGTTAGAAGGGATCACCAGACGGCCCTTTGCGTCAATACTATTACTCGATTTGCCCAGTAAACGTGCCATTTGGCTTCCCTCCTTCCCCTCTTTTTGGGATTTCGTGGTCTGAAATGCCACTTGTGCACCCCAAATACCCACTTTTCCCCACTTAGGTAATTTGAGTATACTTGCTTGTTATGTAAATTGCAAGCATTTTTTTGCGACACAAAACATGGATATCAAGCCATTTATTGGAAGAAATTTCATCTTTTGCTCCCAATTTTAGAACAGGCGTTCCATTTTTAGGACGGTATTACGTAAATCAAAAATCCCCTTTGGCACTAAATGTTGTGCCAAAGGGGATTTTTTCATAATATACTTGCAATATGTTGTAACAGCTTCTTTTTTACCAAAAAAGTGTTCGTCAAAATAGACGGATTTTTTGCAAAATTTTCGTTTATTCTGCCGGTTTCTCTTCCGGTTCTTTGCTGTCCAGTTTTGCTCTCTGTTCCTGGATCTTTGCAGCAGATGCGGCACGGAATTGGGCACGGGACTGCTTTACCTCGTCCAGAGCGGCATGAATGGCCTCTTCGGTGCGGGCAAGCGCATCCTCAGCATACTCGTTGGCAGCCTGATACAGTTGCCGAGAGCGTTCTTCTGCCCGTGCAACGATTTGGCGAGCCTGCTCCTTTGCTGCATACAGCACTTCGCTATCCGCCACCTTGCTCTTGGCCTCCAGATCCGCCTGGCGCATCATACGGTCAACATCCCGCTTTGCTTCATCCACAAATTTCTCACGGGCGGACAACAGCTCCTTGGCGCGCTTGATCTCCACGGGCATCTGCTCCCGCAGTTCGTCCAGCAGATCCAGCAGTTCATCTCGATCCACAATGCTCATATTCGGCTTCAGAGCAGGGGCTTTTGCATCCTCAATACGCTCATACAGCATATCGATCAGGCGGTTCACATCATTTGCAGCCATAGGTCATTCTCCTTTATTTATGTTCGTCCAAGCCTGCACCAGCGGAATAATCGCGGCCGGCAAATATTTTTCCAAGGGTTGTTCATACCGAATCATCTCGCGGGCCATAGTAGAGCTGAAATGCAGATATTCCGGGCTTGCAGGGAAGATCAACGTATCCACCTGCGGGTAAATACCTCGATTGATCTGCGCCAACTGAGCCTCTGCGTCATAATCCGTGGCATTTCTGGCACCACGAACGATCACGCCGCCTTTCTCCTTCGCATACGCAGCCAGTAAACCATCATACAGCTCCGCTTCCACCTGAGGCAGGTCGGCAACGGCCAGTCGCACCAGTTCCAGTTTTTGCTCCGGGGTAAACATCTGTCCCCGCTTTTCCGCATTGGGGCTGACGCAGACGTAGACCTTATCGAAGCAAGCTGCGGTACGGCGGATAATATCCAAGTGTCCCAGTGTAATCGGGTCAAAGCTTCCGGAACAAACTGCAACTCTCATGCTTATCCCTCGTTTTCCGTGTTTCCATCCCGGCGATACAGGGTAAAGCCGATTTTGCCGAAGCGATAGCTGCGTCCCATGCGATAGGGAGGTGCCAAAGCAGGCAGAACTTTATCGGCCGGATGTTCGGCTATTATTATACCATGGGGTGTTAAAATGTCAAACCTTGCGATATGCGCAATGGCTGTTTCCAACAGGTCAGATTGATACGGGGGATCCAAGAAAATCAGGTCAACCGGCTGACGCAAGGCCTTCAAATACTCCATAGAGTCTCCTGCTATCACGCGTGCCCGATCCGTCAGATCGGTGACTTTCAAATTTTCACGAATCAACTTCACTGCATCCGCTCTGCGGTCCACAAATACTGCAGATTTTGCACCGCGACTCAGGCATTCAATGCCCAGCTGTCCGGTACCGGCAAACAGGTCCAAAACCGTGCGGCCTTCAATTTCAAACTGCAGAACGCTGAACATGCTTTCTTTCACGCGATCCGTGGTAGGGCGAGTCTCCATCCCTTCCAATTCTTTCAAGCGGCGGCCCCGTGCGGAGCCCGTGATGACACGCATAATCTTTCTCCTTTTATTTAATACGCACTGATATCCAGGCTCTCATCGTCTTGCCCTTTTTCGATGGAGCGAATCTCCACCATATACTTCAGTTCCGGGCTGACGGTTACCTGCACTCTGTCACCCACCCGATGCCCCATCAAAGCCTGTCCCACCGGAGATTCCTTGCTGATCAGGCCTTTCAGCGCATCCTGCCGTAGCGTGGTGACAATGCGGAGCTCCATCTCCCGTTTTGCCATTTCATTGAAAATAACGACCTTATCAAACAGGCCCACCGCATCATTGTCGCCTTTTACTTCAATGACCTTGGCAGTCCGGATCATTCGCTCCAAATAGCGGATGCGGCTCTCGTTCCGGTTTTTGGCCTGTTTTGCGCACTTATACTCATAGTTCTCGCTCAAATCGCCAAAGGCTCTTGCAACCTGAACTTCCTCGATCAACTGCGGACGCAATTCCCGCACCCGATAATTGATCTCCTCTTGCATTTTTTTCAAATCGACCTCTGTCAATTCGTCGTACATAGCCTCTCACCTGCGTTTTGTATGGTTTTATTCATCATAGCACAGACTTCCAAAAATGCAAAGAAAAACAGAGGGGAGATTCCCCTCTGTTTCTCAATGCTCGAGAGTTCTTACAGAGACTTCTCGTAGGACTCGATCATCTTCTTGACCATCTGGCCGCCGACAGAGCCGGCCTCACGGCTGGTCAGGTCGCCGTTGTAGCCTTCCTTCAGGTTGACGCCAACCTCGGAAGCAGCCTCCATCTTAAACTTATCCATTGCTTCGCGAGCCTCGGGGACATTCAGTCGATTGCTGTTCTTAGAAGACATAACTCATTTCTCCTTTTCTTTTCTCGTGTTCACTTCTCACTTGTTGGGTATCGCAAGCATAGTTTCACTCGAAAACGCAAGAATATGCGGAATGCCTGTCGGTAAAATTTTCAATTTGAAGTGCGATCAGCAAACATTCCCTATCATATAAAACCTCGCAAATGCCTACCACGATCCCGCAACTCGAAAAATAAAGCTTGCATTTTTCCTCTCACTTGTATAATATGGTTTTAAAAACCATATTATATGTTTTGCTTAACCATTTCAAAGGAGATACCACTATGCATCGCTTTTTTCATCACGCGCAGGACCCTGTCAGCTGCGAAACGCATGCCATCGGCGCAGGCGCAGCATTTGTCGGCGGCATTGTGTTTTTGATTCGTGCCGTCATGGCACAGGCTTCCGTTCTGGCCCTTGCAGCAGCCATCGGATTTTGCTTTTCTATGATGGCGCTATATGCCGCCAGCGCAATTTATCACTTCTATCCCGGTGACATTACCAGTTCCGGCATGAAGCGAAAACTACGAAAAATGGATCATAGTATGATTTATGTCCTGATCGCCGGCAGTTATACGCCTTTTTCTCTTGTTTTGCTTCCCCAACCGAAAGGGACTCTGTTCTGTTTGTCTCTCTGGGTCGTAGCACTGCTGGGCGTTCTTATGAAGTTATGCTGGATCAACGCTCCACGCATTTTCTCTACGTCCATTTACCTCATCATGGGCTGGGCAGTTTTATTTGTGTGGAAAGACTTTTCCGTTTTAGGTCAGCCCTGCTTGACTCTGGTCGCTGCCGGCGGGATCTCCTACTCTATCGGAGCAGTTTTCTACGCCATTCGCAAGCCGAATCTTTCCCCAGACTGGACGTTCCATGAACTATTCCACCTTTTAATTTTGGCCGGTTCGCTACTCCATTATCTTGCTGTTTATTTCTATGTCTTATAAAAAAAGTGCTGGTTTTCGTTGAAAACCAGCACTTTCTATTTTGAAAAATTACTTTACAGCCATTTCGGGGTTCACTTCATCCAGATAGGTCAGCAGCTCGCGGATATCCGTGATGATGACATCGGGCTTCTCAGCATCTGCACCGAGATTGGCGTCACGCTCTGCAGCCAGATGAGAACCGGCGATCTGCACAGCAGCGCCGAAGCCGGCACGCTTGGGGCCGATAATGTCGCGGGACACGGTATCACCCACATAGACGCACTCCTCAGCCTTCTTCTGCATCTGACGCAGGGAAATGCGGAAGATCTCGCCATGAGGCTTACGATAGCCGGTAATACTGGAGACCGTTACATCCTCCATGTACTCCCGGATGCCGTATTCATCCAGCATGTTGAACACATTGTAGAGAGAGGCATTGTTGGAGATGACGCCAATATGGTAGCCTCTTTCCCGCAAGCCGTCCAGCATCTCCTTAACACCCGGGCGAAGTTCTCTGTGGAAATAGGTCACTTCCCACATATTTGCCAGTTCCTCGGTAATAGGAATCAGCTTTTCGCGGTCAAAATGAAAAGCTTTCAAATAGTAATCCGGCCAAATCTCCTCAGGCTTCAGCTCTCTGTCGCCAACGGCGCACCAGCTCTTATAAGCCTTCAAGCCTGCCAGAACCGTCTTTTCAAATTCCTCGTCGTCGCAGCCGGGCTCCAGACCGTGTGCGCGCAGCATCTCCTGCAGTTTCTTCATGACATTAGCCTGGGTCTCCTGATTATTCCAGACATCCTCCAGGGTGCCACCCATATCAAACAAAACAGTATTCAGCATGCTCAATCTCCTTATTATTTATCTTCCGGCAAGGTGCAAAGTGCCCACACCGCATTATGATCAGAAAGTTCTTCGCCCTGGAACTGAGCCAACGCAGAGCCAGGCAGTGCAAAGCCGCAGTCCTCACGGCTGGTGGAAATGGTACGGCTCTCCACAGGCTCCGTATCCCGCAGCAGCAGCCAGTCCAGCCGCAGATCCAGATGTCCGCCGCCGGGCAAAGGCTTCCGGCGGGTCAGAATCGGCTTCTCAGGTACAGCCTTGTATCCAACTGCTGCCGCAGCAGGCAGACAGCCTTCCCAGGCTGCTACATCTTCCAGACAGCGGCGCTGCAGGGTCTCGCTGCCGGAAATTTCTTTAATGGCATCCTTGTCACGGCCATCGAAGGTATTGGTATTCAAGTCGCCGCCCAGAACGATGGGCATACCCTTGAACATTTCCTCCGCTTCCTTGAGGATCACTTCCAACTGGGCCTGACGGCCGGGGCCGTCGGTACGGTTCTCCAGATGGATCGTACCCACGCCGATATGCTTGCCGTTTACATCCAGTTCTGCCAAAATGGCCAGTCGGCCGCCGATACGGCGCTGGCGATCAAAGTACCAGTTATACTGCTCCGGCAGACGAACGATTTTCGCATTCAGGATGGGCCAGCGGGAGAAAATGGCATTGCCATGGAAGCCCTTGGGGTCTTCCCCATTCACCAATTCGATAAACTCCAGGCCATACACGTAGTTCATGCCCAGGCGCTCCGCCAGTTCCTTGGTGGTATCCTTTCCGCCGGAGCGAACGCAGCCGTCATCCAGCTCATTGGCAAGGATCACATCATACGGATGTACCTCCGGGCAGGTCTCCAGGAAATCGCCCAATTCTGCCAAATGAACACCGCGCTCCATATTGAACACCATGATGCCGATGTTCTGTGAAGTTTCCACAGGAGGCTCAACGATGTTATGTATTTCCGATTCAGAAAATTGAGAGATCTGTGCCATCATAACCGCTTGTGCAGTATGATCCAGTTGTGCGCCTAAACGCTGGCGCTCATCATTGGGAATTCCGATCATCGTCCCATTTCTCCTTTGCTGTTTTTCTTACAAGTAGAGCGAATCATCAACTGCGGTTGCAAAATGTCAACCGTCTTATCGGTTCGTCCCTGAATTTTTTCAATTAAACGTTCCACCGCAATGCGCCCCTGCTCATGTTTCTTTTGTGACACTGTGGTCAAATCGATTCGGGGCAGACGCGCAAAAGAAATATTATCGTAGCCGATCAAGGAAACATCCTCCGGGATCCGAACGCCCCGTTCCTCCGCCGCCTCCAGAACCTTCATAGCTGTCATGTCCGAGAATACGAAAATCGCATCCGGCAGTGGGCCTTGCAGCAATTCCAGTGCACGTTCATAAATCCACTGGCGCAGTTGTCCAATATCCGGTGGTGCAGGCATCGTCCGTCCCTTCAGTCCATTTTCCTCCAAAGCCCGCTGAAAACCTTGCACGCGCAGCGAGCGTGTGCGGGAGGTCTCTCGACCGCCAAGGAACAGAATATCACGGTGTCCAAGATTTAGCAAATATTTTGTTGCTTCATAGGCACCTTTTTCATTATCCGACATCACATAGCTGCAGTCCATATTGTGGTTCACGCCCAAATAGACGCAGGGCAGATCTCCCAGAACCTCATAGTGCCGCTGCTGCGACTGCGGTGAGATGGGAGAAATCAAGATGCCGTCGATTTGCCGTGCCACAAAACTATCGATGGTCTGCAGCTCCTGTTCCGTATCCCGCATGGAGTTACTCAGCAGTACACGATAACCGTGCTCTGCGGCAGTTTTTTCGATTTCCGTGGCCATACCGGAAAAGTATGGGTTGGATACGTCCGGCACCACTAACCCAATGGTATGGGTAGAATGGCCCGCCAAGCTGCGTGCCGCAATATCACGGACATAGCCCAACTGCTCACAGGCCGCCAGAACTTTCGCCTTTGTTTCCGGGCGGACTTCCGAATGGTCATCCAATGCGCGGGAAACCGTTGCGAAGCTAACGCCGGCCAGTGCCGCTACATCTTTAATCGTTGCTTTCTTCTTCATCTTCCTCTTCGTCCAAATACAGCAGCATTGCTTCTTCCTGTACGGAGTGCTCTGCAAAATAATGGCTGTTGTCCTCCGGACCGAACATTGCTTCCGTGGTCGAAATCTCAGGGTGTTCCTCTTCCGCAGAAGGCTCTTCGTTCTCCTGCGTTCTCTCCGGGTGCTTAGCCGCCTCTTTTTGGGCCGCTTCGCGCAGTTCTTCGGCAAGGGTCTTTCTATCGTTCATCGCAGGATTCCTGCGCTTCATTTCCAAGTAAATGGGCCATGTTACCACATTGCCCACCAGAACCGGTGGCAGAAGATACATAGCCAGTAGTTGCAGCATTGGGATGCGCACCGTAGGATCCAGCATCAGGCTGGCAGTGCAGAACATGGCCAGGATAATTGCCAAGCCCACAAAGCCGTAAGGTGCCACGCGTTTATCCGGAAGGAAAAACAGCACACAGCTGATTATCGTACCAATTCCGGAAATAATCAATACATGAATGATATTCGTCAGCAAAATATTTGAAAAAGAAATCGCCAGATATAAAGGTTCTGCCAGTAATAAATATAGGATTCCAAACACACACAGTTCTGCCAATGCTGCGCCAAACGCAGCCAGGGCAACGGGATTTTTTCTGCGGTTATGCTTGTCTACAAATAAGCTCATAGAAGTTCTCCTTACAGTCGGTGCTTTTCTATCACCGACAGGGGAAACGGCGGGCGGGGTTTATCCCGCCCGCCGTATCGGTCAATTATTTTTCGTTACAGAACCAAGGCATTAGCCCAGCATCTGCCAGAAGTCACGGACGATATTGTAGTTGTAGTAAATCTCGTCAGCGTCGAAGGGAGCTACGTTGATCTCAGAGTAATCGACAGAGCCCTCAGCAGGCTGAATGTCGTCACGGACAGGCCAGCCGCCCAGAGTGTTGAAGTTCTTGTAAGCGCCCAGATCGCCATCGGTGCCGCCCATCATGTAACGGATCAGCAGCTTAGCGGCAGCGGGATGCTCGCAGCCTTCCACAACGTACAGGGTGTTGATAGCGGGGATACCGGTATCGGGCTCCAGGTTCACAGGAGCAAAGACCCAGCCGTTATCGGCAGCCTTACGCAGCTTGGAGGAAGCGCAGAAGCCGATGGGAGGATTGGTCTGGCCGGGAGTACCGACAGACTCAGCGATCTCGTCAGAAGAAGCGGTGAAGACGGGCTCGTTTGCATGCAGACGCTTCAGGAACTCGAAGCCGGCATTCTCGCAGCCGTCGGACAGAACCAGCTTCTCGCCGTAGAAGTCCTCATAGGCCTTCTCCAGACGTGCAGGCTCTTCGCCCACGCAGAAACCAGCGATCCAGGAACCCCAGGACAGGTTATCCAGAGGATTCTGCATCATGATCTTGCCCTTCCACTGGGGCTCGGTGATCTGCCAGATGTTGGTGACAGGAGAGCCATCGGGATATGCCTCAGTGTTGTAGAACAGCTGAGTCAGCTCGATGTACAGAGGAGTAGCAGTTGCGGTGTACTCGGGATCGATGTGTGCGAAGATCTCAGCGGGCTGATAGTTGTAGAAGATCTTGTTGGCAACATACTCTTTCCACATAGAGCCGTCCTGGTCCTTGATGTGGACAACGTCAGCAGTGTGAACGCCAGCATCGTACTCACGGGTGACCTTCTCCAGCAGCTCGTTGGTGGAGATATCAAAGGGAACGCACTCCAGGCCGGGATACTTCTCCATGAAAGCAGCAGCAACCTTGGTGCAGCGAGAGGAGATGGAATACAGGGTCACGGTTGCGCCCTCTTCCAGAGCCTTCTGATACAGCTCCTCGTCGGTCTCGTCGGTAACAAAGATGTTGGACTTCTGTTCCCACTCCGTCAGCTCAGTAGCTGCGGGAGTTTCGTCAGTGGGGGTCTCAGCGGGGGTCTCAGTCTTACCGCCGCATGCGGTCAGGCTGAACAGCATCACGATTGCCAGCAGAGCTGCCAGCCAATTCTTGCGCTTGAACATAGTTCTTTTCCTCCTTAAGTTTCTTCCAGTATCTTATTTTCAGCGGCATCCGCCGCAGGGGCTCAATTAAACACAATACTTAATCAGGTTCTCGCTGGTGGTTTCAAAGACGTTGATCTTCTTGAGGTTCATGCCCAGGTAAACCTTCTGGTCGCTGGCATAACGGGTGGATCCCAGTTCCTTCACGGTCAGGATCTCATTGCCCACGCGAACGCTGACCAGCGTTTCAGAACCTGCGGGCATGCCGGAATAGACATGACCCTCAATGCGGTGCGCATCGTCAGCCTCGGTGCTGATGCTCAGCTGTTCGGGACGAATACCCAAGGTGATCTCGATCTTACCGCTGGCAGGAGCATCGGGTGTCATATCCGCACGGTCAAAGGACATCTGGCCCAGTGCACTCTCAGCCACCATGCCGGAGGCATCCACCGTGGCAGTACCCTTGACGAAGTTGATGCTGGGGTTGCCAATGAAGTCAGCGGTGTACAGGTTGCAGGGGTTATCGTACAGATCCAGAGGCTGTGCCACCTGAACCAACTCGCCCTTACGGAACAGAGCCACCTTGGTGGACATGGTCAATGCCTCGACCTGATCGTGGGTAACATAGATAATAGTGGTACCGGTCTCATGGTGCAGGCGCTTCAGCTCGGAGCGCATATCCACGCGGAGCTTT
>JAKSQE010000001.1 GCA_024404295.1 Oscillibacter sp. | reverse complement strand
AATCGCAAATCTGCGATTTCGCCCTCTTTGGCATATATTTGCGCGGATAATACTTGAAAACTTGCATGTTTTTCATGACTCTTTTCCGGCAGGACCACATAAAATGCCGAAAAAAGAGAACATTCGCAAATGGTTTCCGTCAAAATAACCAGTACATGTGTCCGCCGACGAAAAACGCAAAGAGAGTATTTTTGTCCATATTTGTGAAAAAGTCTTTGACTGGTGGACACTCGTACGTTTTATAAAAAAGAATTCCATAAAAACCAATGAAATGGGCAAGGAAAACTCTGTGCAAATTTGACCTTGTTTACGCAAGAAATTCTGAATAAAATACGTAACATGATAAGTGCTGGGAGAATTCCTGCGCTTAGATGTTCAAAGCATTTATATTTTAGGAGGATTACCACATGAAGAAGTTTTTAGCCATCGTGCTGACTCTGGCTATGGCCATGAGTCTGGCAGCTTGCGGCGCCAAGTCTGACGCTCCCGCAGCTGACAACAGTTCCGACAGCAGCGCTAAGGTCGTCAAGATCGGCGTCTTTGAGCCCCAGACCGGCGATAACGGTGCTGGCGGCAAGCAGGAGATCCTGGGCATGCAGTATGCAAACACTGTTCAGCCCACCGTTGAGATTGGCGGCGAGACCTATGAGGTCCAGCTGGAGATCGTGGATAACCGTACCACCGCTGAGAACGGCCCCTCTGCCGCTTCCGAGCTGGTGAACCGCAATGTTTCCGTGGTTCTGGGTTCCTATGGTTCCGGCGTTTCCATGGCTGGCGGCGAGGTCTTCTCTAAGGCCGGCATCCCTGCCATCGGCGTCACCTGCACCAACCCCCAGGTCACCGCTGACTGCGATGTTTACTTCCGTGTTTGCTTCCTGGATCCCTTCCAGGGCACCGTTCTGGCTAACTATGCCTACAACGAGCTGGGTGTGACCACTGCTTACACTCTGGCAATGCTGGGCTCTGACTATGACCAGGGTCTGGTTCACTACTTCTCCGAGGCCTTCAAGGCTCTGGGCGGCACCGTCATCTCTGAGGACTTCCCCGAGGGCAGCGCCAACTTCGTTTCCTACATCAACAACGCCGCTTCTGCCGGTGCCGGCGTCATCATGGCTCCCGTTTCCACCAACTATGCTCAGCTGATCATTGAGGCTGCAGCAGCTCAGGGCTTCTCCGGCTCTCTGCTGGGCTCCGATACCTGGGACAACAACATGGTTCTGGAGAGCGCACAGGGCAAGGACGTCAACGTTGAGATCACCACCTTCTATCAGGAGAGCGGTTCCGAGTTCGATAAGGGCATCAAGGAGTGGATCAATGCCAACGCTGATGCTAAGACCAACAACGGCGGCAACGACATGGTCTCCGCTGTTACCGCTATGGGTTATGACGCATACTTCACCGCTCTGGAGGCTCTGAAGGCCGCTGGTAGCACCGATCCCAAGGCTGTTCTGGAAGCTCTGCCCTCTGTGGAGTACACCGGCGTGTCCGGCCTGATCAAGTTCGACTCCATCGGCGATGCCGAGCGTGATTCCGCTTTCATCAAGGCTGCCAACACCGCAACCAACAACTGGGACTTCGTGAAGGTTCAGGGCGTCAACTAATTACACGCTCCTTTACACACGCCAACCAACCGAAAAGCTCCGGAGTTCGGCGGTTATAGAGAACTGTGATTTGCGATATGGGCTGCCTCGAAAGGGCGGCTGAATAACGTCTTTTCGAGACAGTCCAACTGTTTTTTGCACATTACGCCAAAGAAAAAGAAGGAGGGAATTTCATGAGTCTGTTGCCTTACATGATCAATGGCATTTCTGTGGGCGGCCAGTACGCACTGATCGCCATTGGCTACACGCTGGTGTACGGTATTCTGCGTCTGATCAACTTTGCCCACGGCGACGTGTTTATGGTTGCCGGTCTGGTCATGGTTTACGCCACAGCTTCCATGCCCATTTACCTGGCTCTGCCTCTGGCCATTTTAGTCACTGTTGTTCTTGGTTTTACCATTGAGCGCGTGGCGTACAAACCCCTGCGTACCGCACCTCGTATGTCCCTGATGATTTCCGCCATTGGTGTCAGCTATCTGATCCAGAATCTGGCGTTCTACATCACCGGCGGTGTTCCCCAGCCTGTCAGCAATCCCATTCCCTGGATTTCCGATCAGGTTACGGTGCTGGGTGCTTCCACCAAGCGTGTGACGTTGCTGACCCCTGTGCTGACCATTGTGTTGGTGTTCCTGCTGGTTTACATCATCAATCACACCAAGATCGGTATGGCCATGCGTGCTGCCGCTAAGGACTTTGAAACGGCGCAGCTCATGGGCATTAAGATCAATGCTGTGATTTCCATGACGTTTGTCATCGGTTCCTTCCTGGCAGCCGTGGGCGCCATGCTGTACTTCACAAACTATCCCTCTGTGGCCATCACCTCCGGCGGTATGCCCGGCCTGAAGGCTTTCGTGGCAGCGGTGTTCGGCGGCATCGGTTCGATTCCCGGTGCTGTGGTGGGCGCTTTCATCATCGGTTTGTGCGAAGAGGTCATCAAGGGCTTGGGTTACACCACCTTCTCTGATGCATTTACCTTCGCTCTGCTGATCGTGGTGCTGTGTGTCCGTCCCACCGGCCTGTTCGGTGAGAAGGTTACCGATAAGGTGTAAGGAGGGCGTGACATGAGAGATATGAAGAAAACCAAGATGGTCTTTACCGCTGCCGTACTGGTGGCGATCCTGGCCGGTTGTATCGCGTTGGACGCAACTCTTCCCAGCTATCACATTGCAATCACTGTCATCAAGAAAGCTACCGTCTATGCACTGGTTGCTGTTTCTATGAACCTGCTGAATGGTTTTACCGGTCTGTTCTCTCTGGGTCAGGCAGGCTTCATGCTGCTGGGTGCATACGCCTACGGTGTGCTGACGATTCCTGTGGCGAAGCGTGAGTCGGTGTATCAGTATTTTGACGGCGGTGCCATCCACTTCTCTCTGCCTGAGATTTTCGCCGGTTTCCTGGGCGACACCGTGGGCAAGACTGTGGGCATGCTGGCTGCTTTGCTGGTTGGCGGTCTGTTGGCAGCCCTCATGGCTTACCTCATCGGTTTGCCTGTGCTGCGTTTGAAGAGCGACTACCTGGCCATTGCAACGTTGGGCTTTGCCGAGATCCTGAAGGCATTTTTCCAGTGGAATAAGTTGGGCCCCATTACCAATGGATCCAACCTGCTGAAGAGCTATCCCTATTTTGAGCATGCAACGCCTTATGTGTTGATCGCAGGTGTATTGATCGCGGTGATCCTGCTGCTGATCAACTCCACTTACGGCCGTGCCTTTAAGGCCATCCGTGACGATGAAGTGGCAGCTGAGGCCATGGGTATCAATCTGGCCAAGCACAAGCGCATGGCTTTCGTCATCAGTTCTTTCTTCGCTGGTGTCGGCGGCGGTATGATGGCTATGTACAGCGGCACGATTGCTGCGGCTCCCTTTAAGAGCGCTCTGACCTATGAGATCCTGCTGATCGTCGTCATCGGCGGCATCGGCTCCATCACCGGTTCTGTCATTGCCAGCTTCCTGTACATTGTCAGTTCCGAGTGGCTGCTGCGTGGTCTGGACTCCGGCACCTTCCTGGGCATTAACGCTCCCAGCATTTTCAAAAACGGCTTCCGTATGGCAGTGTTCTCCGTGATCATCATGGTCATCGTGCTGTTCTTCCGCAAGGGCATCATGGGTGACAGAGAGTTGCCGGATCTGCTAGACAAACGGCCTAAGAAAGCGAAAAAGGAGGCCGCAAAATGAGCAACAATGTTTTGAGAGTGGACCATGCCACCATGCAGTTCGGCGGTGTGGTTGCCGTAGATGATTTGAGCCTGGAGATCAATAAGGGCGAGATCGTGGCCCTCATCGGCCCTAACGGCGCCGGCAAGACCACGGCTTTTAACGTCATCACCGGTGTGTATCAGCCCACAAACGGTGCGGTTTGGTTCAACGATGAGAAAATCGTCGAAAACCACCCCCAGGGCAAGATGAAAAAGCAGTATAAGGGCCAGTGCGAGGGTATGTATAAGGAGACCATCGCCCCTACGCCCGATAAAATTACGAAGCTGGGTATGGCCCGTACCTTCCAGAACATTCGCCTGTGGAAGTCTCAGACGGTGTTTGACAACGTGCTGATCGCCAAGCATTGCCGTACCACCAGCAATGTTTTCTCTGCAACCTTCCGTGGCAACCGCAAAGAGGAAGCCCGCCAGCGCGAGGAAGTGGAGGAACTGCTGAAGATCGTGGGTCTGGACGATGTGAAGAATGAGCTGGCAACGTCCCTGCCCTACGGTAAGCAGCGCCGCCTGGAAATTGCCCGTGCACTGGCTGCCGAGCCCACATTGCTGCTGCTGGATGAGCCTGCTGCCGGCATGAACCCGCAGGAGACTGAGGAACTGACCGCCTTCATTGGTGAGATCCGTGAAAAATTCAATCTGACCATTTTCCTGATCGAGCACCACATGAATCTGGTTATGGACATTTCCGATCGCATTTACGTTTTGGACTTCGGCAAGCTGATCGCCCACGGCACACCTGCTGAGATCCAGAAGAATCAGCGCGTCATTGACGCATATTTGGGGGTGGCCGAGGATGCTTAAAATTGATAATCTGCATGTGGCGTATGGCGGCATTCAGGCTCTTCGCGGCATTTCTCTGGAAGTGCCCGATGGCAAGATCGTCACCCTGATCGGCGCCAACGGCGCCGGCAAGTCCACCACGCTGCGTACCATCACCGGTCTGGTGAAGGCTGCGTCCGGTTCCGTCACGCTGGACGGACAGGAACTGCTGGGTCAGCCCATCGACAAGATCGTTTCCGCCGGTATCGCAATGAGCCCCGAGGGCCGTCGTGTATTTCCGGACATGACCGTTTTGGAAAACCTGAAGATCGGCGCTTATCTGCGTAAAGATAAGGCTGAGATCGAAAAGGATATTCAGTGGGTCTATTCCCTGTTCCCCCGCCTGGAAGAGCGCAGCTGGCAGCTGGCCGGTACACTGTCCGGCGGTGAGCAGCAGATGCTGGCTGTGGGTCGTGCCTTGATGTCCCGCCCCAAGCTGATGATGCTGGATGAGCCTTCTCTGGGCCTTGCTCCTCTGGTGGTGCAGGATATCTTCAAGATCATCCGTGAGATCAACCGCCAGGGCGTGACCGTTCTGCTGATCGAGCAGAACGCCAATATGGCACTGAAGATCGCTGATTTGGCCTATGTTCTGGAGACCGGCACCATCACCATGTCTGGTACCGGTGCGGAGCTTCTGGCCGATGAGCGTGTGAAGGAAGCTTATCTGGGCAAGCAGAATAAGTAAATCACAAAATCAATGCAAAAGGAGAGCCAAACGGCTCTCCTTTTTGTTCTCTTCTGAACTTTTTACAGCTTTGTCACCACGGGAATCACCATAGGACTGCGCTTGGTGTTTTTGAACAGATAGCTGCTGACGGCGGACTTTACCACACCTCGGAGCTCACCGTCATCCCGGCTGCGTTTGCGAGATACGCTCTCGGCAGCGGAAGCAGCCACTTCCTGCAACTCCTTCATCAGGTCACCGGACTCCTTCACATAGATAAAGCCACGAGTGATGATCTCGGGAGGTGCCAAAAGGGCATTGTCATACGAGGAGATGGGCAGCACGATCACCACCATGCCGTCCTCGGCCAAACGCTTGCGATCCCGCATGACCACAGCGCCGACATCGCCTACGCCGCTGCCGTCCACATAGACTTCACCGGCAGGGACAGTACCATTCAGCTTCATGGTTTTCGCCGTCAGTTCAATGACGGCTCCATTGTCGCCGATGGCAACATGATTGCGGTCCATGCCCATGCTTTGCGCCAGCTGGCAGTGGATCTGCAGCATGCGCTGCTCGCCGTGCAGGGGAACAAAGAAACGGGGCTTGGTCAAAGCGTGAACGATTTTTAGCTCTTCCTGGCAGGCATGGCCGGAGACATGCAGAATATCGGCACGATCATAAACCACTTTTACGCCTTTGCGGAACAACTCGTTGATCACACGGCTGACGGTGATCTCATTGCCGGGAATTGCGCTGGCAGACAGAATAACCTTGTCGCCGGCGCCCAGCTCCACCTGCTTGTGGGTGGAGAACGCCATGCGGTATAAGGCGCTCATTTCTTCGCCCTGAGAGCCGGTCGTCACGATGACCTGCTTGTTCTTGGGCAAGCCTTTCAGCTTATTGATATCCACCATGGTATTCTTGGGCACTTTCATATAGCCCAGTTCCGTGGAGACCTTCATAATGTTCTCCATAGAGCGGCCGGTAACGGCCACCTTGCGGCCGCAGGCGGCAGCGGCATCCAGAACCTGCTGGATGCGATGGACATTGGAAGCAAAAGTGGTGACGATAATGCGCTCGTCGCAGTTCTGGAACTGACGAGACAGCGTGGCGCCCACCACTTTTTCAGAGGGCGTGAAGCCGGGGCGCTCCACGTTGGTGGAGTCAGCGCACAGAGCCAGCACACCCTCCTTTCCCAGTTCGCCCAGACGAGCCAGGTCGATGACTTCGCCGTCGATGGGAGTGGAGTCGATTTTAAAGTCGCCGGTGTGGACTACGGTACCCATGTTGGTGGGGGGCGCGAGGGGCACGGGGTCGGCGAGGGGGTGGTGCGCGTGGGTAAGGTCCGCGGTAAACTTGCCTGCCCGCGCGCTTTGGCCGGGATTCACGGTAATCATCTTGGTGGACTTCACCAGATCATGCTCCTCCAGCTTCAGCTTGATAAGGCCGGCAGTAAAGCGGGTGCAGTAAATGGGGATGTTGATTTGTTTGAGGACGTAAGGAATTGCGCCGATATGATCTTCGTGACCGTGGGTAATAAATAAACCGCGAATCCGAGATTTGTTTTTGATCAAATAGGACACATCTGGGATCACGCTGTCGATGCCGTACATGTCGTCACCGGGAAATGCCATACCACAGTCCACAACAATGATCTCACCGCCGTACTCATAGACGGTCATGTTTTTGCCGATCTCATTGAGACCGCCGAGGGGAATAATTTTTAATTTTTCAGCCATTCAAAAGCTCCTTCATCTGAAATATGTAAGAAAAATTCCACAAAAATCGGCAAAAGGCGCAAAAAGGGCGTACGCAAAGAAAAGACGTCCGTTGTCCGAGTCGGCCCTGTTTCGCCGCCGGATGTCCGTTCACGCCATACCGTTGAACTATGTGGAATTGTGTATATTTGACCGGAGAGTGGTGTCCGGTAAAACATCAAAAATCAGGGCATTAAAACAGAGTGTCCCTGAAGGTTATGATGTAGTATAGCACATCTCGCCCCGCTTGTATACAATAATTTTTCAAAACGCAAAAAGAATGGCGAGAATTTATTGACAAATATCATGTGAATGCTATGATGTGTGCGTACACAGGAAGAAAAACCGACAAGAAATTCAAAAATCTTTGAGAGGAGGAGAGCCATGCGCGCAACGATCCGAATGATCGCGGATAAGGCAGGCGTCTCCATCGGAACGGTGGATCGTGTTCTGCACGACCGGCCTTATGTGAAAGAGGAAGTACGCAAAAAAATCTTGCAGGTCATGGAAGAACTGGACTATCGCCCCAACCGTATGGCAGCTGCATTGGCAACGAGTGCAGTGCACCGTCGGTTGGCAGTGATTCAGCCGGAGTGGCCGGAGGATATTCAGGGAAAAATGGCGGAGGGGATCGAACGATTCCTGGAGGAGCATGGCGATTATAACCTGACTCTGGACCTGCAGAGTTATCCGCAGGCGGATGAAGTTGGGTGTCTTTCTCAGATCGACCGGGCAGTAGAGCAGGGCGCGCAGGCCATTGCCCTCTGTGCGGCAGAGAGCCCGGAAGTGCGGGACAAAATTGCAGAACTGGCACGGCAAAAAATCCCGGTGGTGACATTTAACTCGGATCTGCCCCAGTCTCAACGTCTTTGCTACGTGGGCGAAGATGCCTTCCGCGCCGGACGAGTGGCGGGAGAAATTGCCTCGAAATGCCTGCAGCCAGATACACCGTTACTGCTGGTCTATGCCGGACCTGCCTATGCGGGACATAAAGCCCGTGCGGAGGGATTTCTGAGCCGCCTGACAGAACTGGGACTTTACGGCAGCCGGGTGGTAGCGACTCATGAGGACTATGAAGAAACTCTGCAGGCAGTGGAAACTGTATTGCGGGAAGAGCCGGAACTTCGGCTGATCTATATGGCGAATCACAGTGTTCCTGCCTGTATGGAGGCGCTGCGACGCTGCGGAAAAATCGGAAATGTACGGGTATTGAGCCATGACAGCGATCCGGATATTCAAGAATACCTGAAAAAGGGATGGGTAGATTTTACCATTGACCAGGATATGCCCTATCAGACCTACCAGGCATTAACGGTGCTGTTTCGCTATTTGGTAGAGCATCGTTCTCCGGAACAGGACAGTTACAGCCCCACCAGTGTGATCTTAAATGCGGAATTGATTTGAGAAAAGCTTTTGGGGCTGGGACTGGTACTGCAATGGCTGCCGGTGTGGCAGTCCAAAAGAAAACGAAACGGTTACGTCCTCCTGAAAAGGAGGACGTTTTTTTGCGGAAAGCTTGCGCACAGAAAGCGGGAATGGTATAATATAAATTCAATTATTATGGATTGATATGCACATATCTCTGCCGGTAAACCGGGAAAGGAGACAGCTATGAATAATAAACGACTCTCTCGACTGTTGGAGCCGAATCTGAAACTGTATACGTTCATCATGGCTCTGTTTGCAGTGGCTGCATTTTTGATGAAGAACTGGGAACTGGGTGTTATCGAAGCTGCTGCAACATTACTGGTGCATTATTTCTTCCAGCGAAATGAGCAGAAGCGGCGCCAGAAGATCATGCAGTATATCGATTCGGTGACAGATAGTGTGGATACGGCCAGCAAGTCAACGCTGATCAATTCCCCCCTGCCGACACTGGTGTTTCGCCCGGACACTGGTGAGGTCATTTGGAGCAATGAGGGCTTTTTGCAGATGACCGGCGTGCGGGACCACCTGTTTGAGATGAAGATCGAGGAAGCGGTACCCGGCTTTTCAGCGGATTGGCTGTTGTCCGGCAAACAGGAGAGCCCCGATTGCGTGGAACTCGACCATCGCCGTTTTCGTGTTTATGGCAGTTTGGTGCGTTCTAAGGGCCGCGGCGAGCAGAGTGGCGTAGTGGCTACCACTTACTGGCTGGAGACCACGGAAGCAGACTATCTCCGGGAAGCTTATGACAATTCACGCCCTGTAGTTGCGTTGCTGGCACTGGATAACTATGATGAGTTGGTGAAGATCTGCGAAGACGCACAGCGCAGCAGTATGCTTGCACAAATTGATGAGAAATTAAACGAGTGGGCGGCGGCCGGTCAGGGCCTGCTGCTGCGGACCAAGCGAGACAATTATATTTTTATCTTTGAAGAACAGTATTACAACTTTTTCCTGGAGGAGAAATTCTCGATTTTGGATAGTGTTCGTGAAATAAAAGTCGCGGAAAATATCCATCCGACCCTGTCTATCGGTGTTGGCAAGGATGTGGAAGGACTCCCGGAGCTCTATAAGAATGCCAAATTGGCATTAGAGATGGCACTAAGCCGCGGCGGCGATCAGGCCGTTGTCCGCAACGATGTGGATTTCGCATTCTACGGTGGACGTACAAAGGCTACGGAAAAGCGAACCAAAGTCAAATCGCGTGTGATGGCGAACGCATTGAACGAGTTGATCAGCGATGCCAGCGAAGTATATGTTATGGGCCATAGCTATTCGGATATGGACGCCATGGGTGCCGCCATTGGCATCTGCCGTGCAGCTTGGAAGAAGGAAAAGAGATGCCACATTGTGATTGACCGTAACCGCACGGTGGCTGGACCGGTGTTGGAAAAGGTCAGCGGTCTGCCGGAATACGAAAATGCCTTTTTGGATCCGGAAGACGCCTTTGTACGAATGCGTCCCGGTACGCTGTTAGTGGTGGTGGATACGAACCGTCCTGAAATGGTGGAAAATCCCCAACTGTTGGAATCCTGCAATCGCATCGCCGTTATCGACCATCATCGCCGTGCGGCGACCTACATTGAGAATGCCGCCTTCAATTTCCAAGAGCCTTATGCCTCCTCAGCCTGCGAATTGGTGACGGAACTGCTGCAGTATATGGTAGAGCCCGCCGACTTGCTGCGAGAGGAAGCAGAAGCACTGCTGGCAGGCATTGTGTTGGATACCAAGCATTTTACCAGCCGTACGGGCGGCCGCACCTTTGAAGCAGCCGCATTTTTGCGTCGTGCCGGTGCAGATACTGCGAATGTGCAGATGATGTTCCAGAATAACCTCAGCGATATGATCTCCCGCTATGATATTATCCGCCGTGCGGAAATTTATCGGGAGGATATTGCCATTGCCGTAGTTGATTCCGATGGCGTGGATCGAGTTACTGCAGCGCAGGCGGCAGACGAACTACTTACGTTGAAAGGCGTACGTGCATCGTTTGTCTTGTATCGCAGCGGAACGGCGGTGTTGATGTCTGCCCGCTCCTTGGGCGAGGTCAATGTGCAGGTAGTATTGGAAACGCTGGGCGGCGGCGGCAACTCGACCACCGCAGGCGGACGTATTGAAGACGGTGATCTGTATATGATCCGTGAACAACTGTTGTTGGCACTGGATAATTATTTTGAGAAGTAATTTTTCTAAAAAAGGAGAACGATATTATGAAAGTCATTTTACAGCAGGACGTGAAGGGCCAAGGTAAAAAGGGCGAGATGGTGGAAGTTTCCGAGGGCTACGGCCGCAACTTCCTGCTGCCCCGTAAGCTGGCGATCCCTGCAACCGCTGATGCCATTAACACCATGAATCTGAAGGAGAAGGCCCGCAAGGCTGAAGAGGCCCGTATGAAGGCTGAGGCTGAGGCAACCGCTGAAAAGCTGAAGGAGTGCACGGTAAAGCTGACTGCCAAGGCAGGCAATGGCGGCAAGCTGTTTGGCGCTGTGACCACCAAGGAGATTTCCGAAGGTCTGAAAGCACAGTTCAGCCTGGAGATCCCCAAGCAGAAGTTGGTACTGGACGATCCTATTAAGGCTTTTGGCAGCTATCAGGTCAAGGCAAAGCTGGGCTTTGAGGTCGTGGGCACTGTCAAAGTGTCCGTTGTGGAGGAATAATACAGAATGCACGGAGAGATCCGTGAATGAGGTGAACCAACATGGCGAACGAAGATTTGCTGCTGCGGCAGATGCCGCATAGTTTAGAGGGAGAGCAGGCCGTTTTGGGCTCGATGCTCATTGATGAGAACTGCGTCAAGGACGTGGTGGAAAAACTGCGTCCCGACGACTTCTACCTGCGCCAGAACCGGGAGATTTTTGAAACCATTTATACCATGTTCACCTATGCTCGACCCATCGACGGTATCACGGTCTGCGAGGAGATGCAAAAGGCCGGCACCTACGATGACAATACGACACGCTCCTATCTTGCCCAACTCATGGAGATCACGCCGACCAGTGCCAATGTGATGGAGTACGTGAGTATCGTGCGCGACAAGGCATTGCTGCGCAGCGTAGCGCAGACAGCCGGGGAGATCACAGCACTGGTGCAGGAGGGATTGGGCGAAGCCACCGACATTCTGGAGGCGGCAGAGCAGAAGATCTACTCCATTCGCCGTGGTCAGGGCTCTCAGGATATGGTGCCTCTGCGTATGGTGCTGCCTGAGGTGCTGGATCGCCTGAACGAGATGAGCGAAAGCGGCAGCCGTCTGCCGGGTCTCTCTACCGGCCTTTCTGCCGTGGACCGCAAGATCACCGGCTTAAATAAATCTGACCTGCTGCTTTTGGCAGCCCGTCCCGGTATGGGTAAAACGTCTTTCGCACTGAATGTGGCGCTGAATGTAGCAAAAAATGAGAATAAGACAGTGGCGATTTTCTCTCTGGAAATGTCCAGGGAGCAGCTGGCTACCCGCCTGCTGTCCGCAGAAGCTTTCGTGGAGAATACCCGTTTGCGTACCGGCTCTCTGCGGGAGACCGATTGGGAGAAGATCGCTGCAGCGGCTGGCATTTTGAATCGGGTGGATATCCGCATTGATGATAACCCCATGCTTAGTGTGGCAGACATGAATGCCAAGTGCCGCAGATTGGATAATCTGGGCCTGGTAGTCATCGACTATCTGCAGTTGATGACCTCTGCCGGCGGCAAGCAGGGCGGTGAGAACCGCCAACAGGTGGTTTCCGATATGTCTCGTATGCTGAAAGTCATGGCAAAGGAGCTGAATGTTCCTGTTATCTGCCTGAGCCAGTTGAGCCGTGCCAATGAAAAACGTGACGACAAGCGCCCCATGCTGTCCGACCTGCGTGAATCCGGCGCCATCGAACAGGATGCTGATATTGTTCTGTTCCTGTATCGTGACGACTATTATAATGAAGACAGCGAAAAACGAAACATTGCTGAGTGCATCGTGGCGAAAAACCGCCACGGCGAGACCGGCAAGGTGGAGTTGAAGTGGACACCGGAGTATACCACATTCTCCACGCTGGACACCCGTTACGACGATGACGAATGACTTCAAAACGGCAGAGGCGTTTCTTTGCCGTCATTTCCCTGAGGGCGGCAGGATTCTGTGTGCCGTCTCCGGTGGGCTGGACTCTATGTGCCTGCTGCATTGGATGGCAGAGCGGGAGGGCTTTTCCGTTACCGCTGCCCATTTTAACCACCAGCTCCGCGGGGAGTTGGCCGACCGAGACGAGACTTTTGTGGCGGAGTATTGCGCTGCGCATAAAATCCCGTTTGTGTCCGGCAGCGGCAACACCAGAGAAGTGGCGATGCGTGACGGCCTGACGACGGAAGAGGCAGCGCGGAACCTGCGCTATGCGTTTCTAAAAGAAGCGGCGGAGGGCTATGATGCCATTTTTACTGCCCACCATGCCGATGACAATGCTGAGACTATGCTGTTGAATTTGCTGCGCGGTACCGGTTCCATGGGCCTTGCGGGGATCCCTCCGGTGCGGGGCAAGTTGTACCGTCCATTTTTGGAAGTAACGCATGCGTCGCTGCTTGCCTATGCGGCGGAAAACAACGTTCCGCATACTGAAGATGAAACCAACCGGATGGATGACGCATCCCGCAACGTGTTGCGGCATCAAGTGATACCGGTGCTGAAGCAATTAAACCCCAGAGCGATCGAGAATATGACACGGGCCGCGCGACTGCTGCGGGAAGAGTCTGATGGTGTGGAGATGATGGCAGCGGAACTATCTGCCCAGGCTCGACCTACGGCAAAGGGTCTGACCATTGATATAGCTTCTTTAGCAGCGGCAGAAACGGTGGTTCGCCGTGCGATTTTGCAAATGATGGCGGAGGTTTCCGGACATCGAAAAGATTTGACCGCCACCCATGTGGAAGACGTTTTAGGTTTACAGCCGGGCCGGCAGGTTTCTCTGCCCTACGGCATGGTTGCGTACCGTACGGCGGGAGAATTGCTGATTGAACAAAGCGAGGCTACACCGGAGGAAGTACCGATTCAGTTAGGGGAGACCGTTCGGTTTGGAGATTGGGAAGTAACGGTAGAAGCCTGTGAAAGCGGAAATATTTCTTTGCCGGAAGGAGCCACCCTTTGCCTGACGACCTGGAATCGGGATGACGGTCTGACTTTGCCGGGAGCACAAGGCCGGCGCAGCCTGAAGCGACTGTGTGTAGATCGGGGAATTGCCCCGGCGGAGCGGGATACGCTACCGGTTTTGCGAGTGAACGGACAAATTGCGGCAGTGCCGCACGTTGGAATCGATATCTCTTTTGCACCGGAGAATCATTTCATTCCGGTACAAGTCAAATTCGATAAATCATATAAACGGGGGAAGATCACATGAAAAGTGAAATTGAGAAAGATATTCTGAAAGTCCTTTTGAGTGAGGAAGAGATCAAGGCACGTGTGCAGGAATTGGGCGATGCTCTGTATGACCGCTTTGAAGGCAAGAAGCCGCTGTTTTTGGGTGTGCTGAAAGGCTCTTTTGTTTTCATGGCCGATCTGGTGCGCGCCTGTGCGCTGGACTGCGACTTGGAATTCATGGCACTCAGTTCCTATCAGAGTGGAACCAGCAGCTCCGGCCGTGTGCAGATCAACTATGATTTGCGCCATGATATTACCGGACGCAACATTGTCATTGTGGAGGATATTCTGGACTCCGGCAATACGCTGGCCTTCCTGAAAGATTACCTGATGACCAAGGGCGCAAAGGATATTGCCATTGTTACGCTGCTGGATAAACCTTCCCGCCGCACCAAGGCTGTTACCGCTGACCTGGCCGGTTTTACGGTGCCCGACGAGTTCGTGGTGGGTTACGGTTTGGACTTCGCCGAGCGCTATCGCAACCTGCCTTACATCGGGGTGCTGAAACCTGAAGTGTACGAGAAAGTCTAAATAGAAAAAGGAGGAAACTCCAAGGTGAAAAATAGACCCAGATTGAATGTATTTCCGCTGCTGCTGGCACTGTTGTTGTGCTTTACCTGGCTGATACGGCTGGAACAAAAGGATTCTATGCGCTACGACGAGCTGGTGCAGCTTTTTGAGCAGGAAAAAGTGGAATCCTTCCGTTTCAGCGACTCCAACACAGTGGTGCTGTCCCTGCGAGGCAGCAGCGACTCTGTGCGGGTGAAAGTGCATGATTTTGATCTGTTTTACAATGATCTGAACGAGTTGGTGCGCCAGCAGAAAGCCAAGGGCATTATCACGTCCTTTGACTATCCGCCCCCGGAGACCACGAACTGGCTGGAACTGCTGCTGCCCTATCTGCTGATGGGCGGACTGTTCATGGTGTTTTGGATGTTTATGATGCGGGCACAGGGCGGTGGAATGGGCCCTGACCGCATGGCAAAGTTCGGTACGGCGCAGTTCCGTGGCCTGTCCGATAAAGCACGCAAGGTGACCTTTAACGATGTGGCCGGCGCAGATGAGGAAAAGGCAGAACTGCAGGAGATCGTGGAGTTCATGAAGGACCCCGAAAAGTTCACCAAACTGGGTGCCCGTATTCCCAAGGGCGTTTTGTTGGTGGGCCCTCCGGGTACCGGTAAGACGCTGCTTGCCAAAGCGGTTGCCGGCGAAGCAGGTGTGGGATTCCTGTCCATTTCCGGTTCCGACTTTGTGGAACTGTATGTGGGCGTGGGTGCCAGCCGTGTGCGTGACTTGTTTGAGGAGGCAAAAAAGCAGTCTCCTGCCATCGTATTTATTGATGAGATCGACGCCGTGGGCCGCCAGCGTGGTACGGGTCTTGGCGGCGGTCATGACGAGCGCGAGCAGACACTGAACCAGTTGCTGGTAGAAATGGACGGCTTTGCCGCCAACGAGGGTGTGGTCGTTCTGGCTGCAACGAACCGCGCGGACGTTCTGGACCCCGCATTGCTGCGCCCGGGCCGTTTTGACCGTCAGATCTATGTTGGTCTGCCGGATATTAAGGGCCGTGAGGAAGTGCTGAAAGTCCATGCCAAGGGCAAACCTTTGGCAGAGGATGTGGATCTCAAGAAGCTGGCACAGGGTACTGCCGGCTTTACCGGTGCCGATCTGGAAAATCTGATCAATGAGGGCGCTTTGCTGGCAGCCCGCAATGACCGCAAATTTATCACCATGCAGGATTTGAAGGATGCGGAGATCAAGGTCATTGCCGGCCCTGAAAAAAAGAGCCGTGTGGTAGCGGAGCATGAGCGGAAACTGACGGCTTATCATGAGGCCGGTCACGCCCTTGTGATGCACACGCTGCCCGGTCAGGATCCCGTCAGCCAGATCACCATTGTTCCCCGAGGTATGGCAGGCGGTATGACCATTTCTCTGCCGGAGGAGGATCGCTCCTATTATTCCAAGCGTTATATGGAGGATATGATCGTCGGCCTGTTGGGTGGCCGTGTGGCAGAACAACTGTGTCTGGACGATATTTCCACCGGCGCCTCCAACGACCTGCATCGAGCCAGCGAGATTGCTCGCAAAATGGTCACCGTTTATGGCATGAGTGAAAAGGTGGGCGCCGTTTCTCTGGAATCCGGCCATGATGAGGTCTTTATCGGCCGCACCATGGGTCATAGCCGCACCTATTCCGAGGCTGTGGCAGCCCAGATCGACGAAGAAGTGAAGGCATTTATTGATACGGCCTATCAGCGCTGTGAGAAGATTTTGAGCGAGCAGCGCTCCAACCTGGATGCAGTGGCGTCTTACCTTCTGGAGCATGAGACGATGGAACGCCAGGCATTTTTGCAATTGTTGGGCGAGAGCGAACGGGCAGAAAGCGAGGAATAAATTATGATGACAAATGCGGAATTGAAAGCAAAAGCAAGAGAGCAATTAGGCGGCACTATTTTTGGAAATCTCTGGCTAATGGCAGTTCTGGCTTGCCTGATCGTGGGCGCAATCACGTATGCCGCAGGCACTATCATGCCCGGTCTGGGTGCCATTCTGGTCACCGGCCCGATTTTCTACGGACAGGATAAACTGTTTTATAAGCACGCTGTGGAGAGCGGCGATATCAAAGTGGAAAAGCTGTTTGACGGTTTCAAGGACGATTTCGGCGGCATCTTCGTATTGGGTCTGCTGATGGATATTTTTACCGCCCTGTGGTCTTTGCTTCTGGTGGTTCCCGGTATTGTGAAAGCATACAGCTATTCTCAGGCCTACTATATCAAGGCCGATCATCCTGACTACGACTGGCGCACTTGCATTCGGGAGAGTATGGCGCTGATGAATGGTCATAAGATGGAGCTGTTTCTGCTGGACTTGAGTTTCATTGGCTGGTATATCGTGGGTGCGCTGTGCTTCGGCGTGGGCACGCTGTGGGTCAAAGCCTATCAAAATGCCGCCCATGCGCAGTTCTATTGCAACCTGACGGAGACCCGCGTCCTGTAATATCGCAATGAGGTTCAACGCCCGAAAGGGCGTTGAACCTTTCGTAAACATCAGAATTGATAGGAGATCCCCTATGTTTTACGTTCTGTTTGGCCTGCTTGGAGTGGGCCTGTTGGCATTAGACCAATGGTTTAAAGCTTGGGTAGTGGCCCATCTGGCTCTGTGGGAGACTGCGCCGTTCTTGCCCGGTATTGTAGAGTTGATGCGGGTGCATAATTTTGGCGCCGCCTGGTCCAGCTTTTCCGGTCAGCGCTGGCTGCTGCTGGGTGTGACCAGCGTGCTGCTTCTGGGTGCATTGTACGTATTGGTACGCGGCATTGTGCGTCACCCTGTGGGAATTCTGGCCGCCTGCCTGGTGATTTCCGGCGGCATTGGCAATTTGATTGACCGTGCACGTCTGGGTTATGTGGTGGATATGTTCCACTTTACATTCTGGCCCAGCTATCCCGTGTTCAATATTGCGGATATGTGCATCGTTGTCGGTGCGATTTTAGGCGGATTCTATTACATGTTCCTATATGAAAAGTACGACCAGCCGAAAAAGGGAGAAAGCGATGGAGCTTCTGACACTCCAACCGAACATTGAGGACGCCGGACGGCGCATGGATGCGTGGCTGTCTGAGCAGATCGAAGAACTGACCCGTTCTGCCGTGCAGCGTTTGATTCAAGACGGCTGCGTGACGGCAGACGGAAAGCCACTGGCGAAAAATTATAAAATAACCGGCAAGGAGACGGTTGCAGTTATGCTGCCGGAGCCGGAGCCTGTGGATGTGGTGCCTCAGAACATTCCTCTGGACGTGGTGTTTGAGGACGATGATGTCATTGTGGTGAATAAGCCTAAGGGACTGGTGGTGCATCCGGCGCCAGGCCATCCCGATGGCACGCTGGTCAATGCGCTGCTGTACCATTGCGGTGACTCTCTCTCCGGCATCGGCGGAGAACTGCGCCCCGGTATTGTCCATCGCATCGACCGGGACACCTCCGGCCTGATCATTGCGGCGAAGAACGACTTTGCCCACCAGAAACTGGCGGCACAGTTGGCGGATCATACTTTGGCTCGCATTTATCACTGCATTGTTGTCGGTAACCTGCATGAGGATAGCGGTACGATTGACGCCCCTATTGGGCGGCATCCGGTGGATCGCAAAAAAATGGCCGTCGTCCACGACGGTCGTCACGCTGTGACCCATTGGCGGGTGTTGAAACGCTATCAGGGCTACACCTATGTGGAGTGCCGTCTGGAGACGGGCCGCACCCATCAGATCCGTGTTCACATGGCCAGCATCAGCCACCCGATTTTAGGAGATACGGTATATGGCAACAAGAAAGAAGTCTCCGGCTTGCAAGGCCAGTGTCTCCATGCGGTAGGCCTGCGGTTTATCCATCCCCGTACGGAGGAAGCGGTGGAGCTGCATTGCGAACTACCGGAAGCGTTTATAAGACAACTGGAAAAGCTGAGGGAAATGCCATGAGGAAGGTTTTTTGCATTCTATCTGCCTTGAGCTTATTGCTCTTACTTTGCGCCTGCGGAAAAACGTCGGACGACGGCGCGGATGCGGAGACTTACAAAGCGGAACTGGAGACACTCCGGCAGGAAAATGCAGACTTGACGGAGCAGCTTGCGGAACTGCAAACGTCTCAGGAGCCTGAGGGGACGCCACAGTCTGTTAAGAACCCTATTGATGACTTTTTTGATGCCATTGATACCTCTTATATGAATACCGTGGAAATGAACAATGTGGCCTCCTGCCGTGCCAATGCGTGGGCAGACGAACTCTGGCATTTGCAGAGCGTCATACAAGAGCAGCTCCCCTTGGAGGAAGACCGCAAGACACTGGATGACTATTTCACCACAGCTACGGCAGAGCAAATGGAGCGTATGCACACCATGACGCTGTTCGTCTGCGGCGACTTGGAGACGCCTCAATCTGACCGCCTTGCCACCTCCGGAACGATTCGAGGTGTTTTGTGGGGTGAAAATGCCGCGCAACTTTATCGGGACACTTTCTACCAGCTTTTGAATGTAAACCCGGCATCCTACTGGGAAGGCAGCTATGAATTTGCTTTTGACCCTGTTGCCGCGCAGCAGACCTTGGACGGAATGCAGGTCGGCTAATACTTTGATCATCCACAAAGCCCCGCCACAAAGGCGGGGCTTTTACTATATTCACAAATTCGAAAAAGAAAACTGTGCAATATAAACAAAGGTAATCGATTACGTGAAGTTTCTTTGTGAAAGTTGAAGATTGATTTTCTCCATGACGCAAGCTACAATGTGGGCATCCGAGTAAGGGCGGACTCAAGAAAAAACATCGAAAAAAGTTAGGAAAAATATTTTGAATCGTGCGGAAACTCGCACAAAAGGAGATAAAATATTATGACAAAGGTTATTGAAATTAAGGATAAGGCTCAGGTCGAGAGAATCAATGAGCTGGCAAGCAAGGCACCCTATGAAGTCTGGCTGAGCACTGACACCGTGATGTTGGATGCTCGTTCCCTGCTGGGCCTGTTTGCCCTGGTCGGTCAAAAGGCTCATGTGGTCGCTGAGGACAATGTGGATGCCCGCCAGTTCAGCAAACTGGTGGAAAAGATGGCCTGATCCAAACATGCTTTAGAAAGGCGCTGCGGCAAATGCTGCGGCGCCGCTTTGCTTTTAAAGAAAAACCGCAGCATTCGCTGCGGTTTTTTATCGGTTGAGGAAATAAAGTCCAATTAGGCAAACTACAGCACCAAAAATTTTACTGGCTGATAATGGCTCATGGTAGAACACAAAACCGACGATCAGTAATGCAACAGCCAGAAAAGCGCTTTGCACGGTGGATGCGGTGCTGACCTGCCAACCAATTTTATAAGCGTAAATAAAGCCAACCTCTAATCCCACAATGACCAGTCCCAGAACGATCGGTGCCCAGTTGGTGTGGGTGTATTCCTTAAGCAGGTGTCCATCTTTCACCAACAGAAAATATAAGATTGCGGAAGCGATCGTGGAAACGAAATATGTAACCGTCATGGAGGCCAAAGGATTCATCTCACTGGGAACACCCTTAGCGCATACCTGATATAGAATATTGGAAAAGACCACCAAAGCGATGGGCCAGATATAGGTGAACATTGAAAACCTCCTTGAAAGACAGACGTTAAAAAACTGATAAAAAACCGCAGTTTTTATTATACGAAAACCCACGATAAAATGCAACGGAAACCGCCCGGAATCGCTCTGCGGGACAGAATTACGCCTTGTGCTTTTACGGCTTTTATGATATAGTAATTTAGTTAAAGTATCTCTATATGGAGGATAAAAGATTGGAACGGAGTCAGGTAATTATCCCCGAAGCCGATTTGGCACAACAGCGGGAATTTGAAGCAAAAATCAAAGAAATGTTCACCGCCCGCGAGGCCCACCCTGTGGCTTGCGTGGATACCTTTGGCTGCCAGCAGAATGTTGCCGACGGCCAGAAACTGATGGGTATGCTGGAGGAATGCGGCTTTACCTTTACCGAGGATTGGAAAGAAGCCGATCTGGTCATTTTGAACACCTGCGCCGTCCGGGAGCATGCCGAGCAGCGTGTATTCGGCAACCTGGGTATTCTGACCCACACGAAGAAAGAGAATCCCGAGCAGGTGATTTGCCTGTGCGGTTGTATGGCGCAGGAGGAGCGCGTTTCCAACCGTGTGAAGGAGTCCTACCGTCATGTGGATCTGGTGTTTGGCCCCCACGCTTTGTGGAAGTTCCCGGAGCTTTTGTGGCGGGTGTACGACAAGCGTAAGCGGGTCTTTGCGGTGGATGATGAACACGGCAGCATTGCCGAGGGAATCCCCGTGGTGCGGGAAAAGGGCGTGAAGGCATGGGTCAGCATCATGTACGGCTGCAACAACTTCTGCTCTTACTGTATCGTGCCTTATGTCCGCGGTCGCGAGCGCAGCCGTGATCCCCAGTGTGTGCTGGAGGAAGTTCGTGGACTGGTGGAAGCCGGCTATAAAGACATTACCTTGCTGGGTCAGAATGTCAATTCTTACGGGAAAGACTTGGGTATCGACTACGACTTTGCGGATCTGTTAGCGGAAATTGATCAAATTGAGGGCGAGTATGTGATCCGCTTTATGTCCAGTCATCCTAAGGACGCTACGAAGAAGCTGTTCGACACCATGGCAGCAAGCAAGCATGTTGCCCGCCAACTGCACCTGCCTTTCCAGTCCGGCAATAACCGGGTGCTGCATGAGATGAACCGCCGCTATACCCGGGAACAGTACTTAGAACTGATCAACTATGCCAAAGAGAAAATGCCCGGATTGGTCATCACTTCCGATGTCATCATCGGCTTCCCCGGCGAGACGGAGGCAGAGGCCATGGACACGGTTTCTCTGGTAGAGGAAGTGGGCTTTGACGCCCTGTTTACGTTTATCTATTCTCCCCGTCCCGGCACGAAGGCTGCCGAGATGCCAGACCCCGCCACCCGGGAGGAGAAGCAGAAGTGGTTCGACAAGCTGCTGGAGGTGCAGAACGGCATGTCCGCGAAGCTCCACGCCGCCTATATCGGCAAGACCGTCCGCGTTCTGGTGGATGGCGAGAGCGACGATGCGGAATTTCCTCTGGCCGCCCGCACCAACGGCAACCGTCTGGTGCGCATGAAGGGAGACAAGTCCCTCATTGGCCAATTTATCGATGTGACCATTACCGGCAGCAACACCTGGGCGCTGTACGGCGAAGTTTGAGATTGCAATAGAGAAATGGAAAAGGTTAGGTGAGACCATGGCAGAGCTGACGCCCATGATGAAACAATATCTGGAGATCAAAGAGCAGAATCAGGATTCCATCCTGTTCTTCCGCTTGGGTGATTTCTATGAAATGTTCGGCGAGGATGCCCATACAGCATCGGCGGAACTGGATCTGACCCTGACCTCCCGTGACCACGGCAAAAAGGCGAAGCCCGCCGAAGAGCAGATCCCCATGTGCGGTATTCCCTACCATGCCAGCGAGAGTTACATTGCCCGCCTGATCGCCAAGGGCTACAAGGTAGCCATCTGCGAGCAGGTGGAGGATCCCGCCACCGCCAAAGGCTTGGTGAAGCGGGATATCATTCGTGTAGTCACACCCGGTACCGTCATCGACGCTGCCTGTCTGGAGGACAAGGCCGGAAACTTTATTTGCGGCATTTATCTGGACAGCCGGGGCGGCGGTGTGGCGTTTTGCGATATTACCACCGGCAAGGCCCATCTGACGGCGTTTTCCGGCAAGGAAACGATGGAGCATATTGTCAATGAGTTGGGCCGCTTCAATCCTGTGGAGGCCATTTTGAACGATGGTGCAGCTTCTGAGCGTGGATTGACTGACGTGTTGAGCGACAAACTCCATTGCCGTTGGGAAAACGGCGGTGAACGTCGCTTCCTGTTGGCGGAGGCGGAAAAGAATATTCGCAAGCAGTTTGGCGAGGAGGCGCAGCGCAGCCTGCCTGCAAACAACCCTGCTGCCACCATGGCGCTGGGCGGACTGCTGCATTACTTATACGAGACCCAGAAGACCGACCTCAGCCATATCAACGATCTGGATTACTATGAGCAGGGCCGGTTTATGGAACTGGATCTGACTGCCCGCCGCAATCTGGAACTGACGGAGACTCTCCGCAATAAGGAGAAGAAGGGCAGTCTCCTGTGGGTGTTGGATAAGACCAAGACGCCCATGGGTGGCCGATTGCTCCGCAGTTGGCTGGAACGCCCGTTGTTGTCCGTTACTGCCATCAACAAGCGCAGCAGCGCGGTGGCGGCTCTGGTGGAGGATACCATCCGCCGGGAAGAACTGATTGCCGGTATGACCGGCCTGGGCGATATGGAGCGCCTGGTGGGACGCATCGTCTACGGCACCGCCGGCGGCAGAGATATGGCTTCCCTCCGTTCTGCCATCGAGAAGTTACCCAACATTGCCGCACAACTGGAGGGCGTGAATGACCGCCGCATTGTGGAATTGCAGCAGGAGTTTGATTTGCTGGAGGACATTGGCAACCAAATTGCGGCGACGATTTGCGACGAACCACCTTTCTCCGTTCGTGAGGGCGGCTTTATCCGTGACGGCTTCCATCCCGAGGTGGATCGCCTGCGCCACATTCTGAAAAACGGCAAGGGTGTCATTGCGGAGATCGAGGCATCGGAGAAGGAAAAGACCGGCATTCGCACCCTGAAGATCGGCTATAACAAAGTCTTTGGTTATTACATCGAGGTGTCCAACTCCTTTAAGGAGATGGTACCCGAAACCTATATTCGCAAGCAGACGCTGGTAAACGGCGAGCGCTTTATCACGCAGGAACTGAAAGACCTGGAGCATGAGATCCTAACCGCTTCCGAGCGTGTGGTGGCGCCGGAGTATGAATTGTTTACAGAACTGCGCAACACCATTTCCGCACAGGCACAGCGTATTCAAAAAACGGCGGCGCTGTTGGCGGAGCTGGACGCACTGGCGTCCTTTGCCACCGTGGCGGTGCGGAACAACTATTGCCGCCCTGAGGTGGACGAGTCCGGCGTGATCGAAATTCGGGAAGGCCGCCATCCCGTGGTGGAAAAGGTGCTGAAGGACAGTTTGTTTGTCCCAAACGATACCTTTATGGGCGAAAAAGAGGAGCGCGTAGCCATTATCACCGGCCCCAATATGGCGGGTAAGTCCACTTATATGCGTCAAGTGGCGCTGATGGTGCTCATGGCACAAATGGGCAGTTTTGTTCCGGCAAAGTACGCTCGCATTGGCGTGGTGGATCGCATTTTCACCCGGATCGGTGCCAGTGATGATCTGTCGGCAGGTCAGTCCACCTTTATGGTGGAGATGACGGAGGTGTCCGACATTCTGCGCCACGCCACCAAGAATTCCTTGCTGATTTTGGACGAGATCGGCCGTGGTACCTCTACCTTTGACGGCATGTCCATCGCCCGTGCTGTACTGGAATACTGCGCGGAATCCAAGACGCTGGGTGCAAAAACCCTTTTCGCTACGCACTATCACGAGCTGACGGAGCTGGAGAACACGCTCCCCGGCACCGTGAATTACAATATCGCTGTGAAGACCCGGGGTGAGGACATTATCTTCCTCCGCAAGATCATTCCCGGCGGAGCGGATCGCAGCTATGGTAGCGAAGTTGCCAAACTGGCAGGTCTGCCTCAGACAGTGGTGAAGCGGGCAAAGACCGTTTTGACGGAATTGGAGAGCGAAAATGGCGTGCAGTATACGGCCCCCCGTCAGGAAGCGGATCAGGTGAGCATGACCGCTATGGGCGAGGGCGAGGTGCTGGCGGCTCTCAGGCGCTGTCAGCCGGACACCCTGACGCCGATCGAGGCCATGAGCCTGCTGTACGAACTGAAACAAAAATTATCGTAATGCCAAGGTGGTGACAACATGGCAAAAAAGAAATCGACCTCTTATATGTCTGCCGGCGAGCAGATCGCAGGCGTGATTTTCCTGTGTGTTTATTTGATTGTTCTGCCCTTTGCTACAGCACCCCTATTCCGACTGGTGGAAAGGCTGTTGGGTACAGATATTCCGGAGACCCTGCAAAATATCATCTATTATTACACGCTGTTGGCCATCACGGTTATCATCTTCCACGGCTATATCGGACGAACGACCAAGCGATTTGCGGACAATTTGGGCGAAAGTTGTAAGACCATTATCGTGGGAATTATCGCCATGTATGGCCTGAATGAACTGGTTTTCCGCCTGACGCACCTGTTGGTGAACAACCGCACCAATCTGAATGACAGCACGATTTCCGCACAGATCAACAGCGCACCCCGAGTGACACTTCTGATTGTGATCCTGTTGGCGCCTTTTGTGGAAGAAGTGCTGTTCCGTGGTCTGGTATTCGGAAATCTAAAGCTAAAAAGCCGTGCCGTGGCCTATGTGATCAGCTGCGTACTGTTTGCGCTGATCCATGTGTGGCAGTTCGCTGTGGTGCGGCAGGATGTGACTTACTTCCTGTTGATGGTGCAGTATTTGGTGCCCGGATTGGTTTTGGCCTGGGCCTATGACCACAGCGGTACGCTTTGGAGCTCGATTGGACTCCATGCGGCAGTCAATGCCCTGAGTGTTTGGGCACAGACGAGATAATCGAAAACATTTAGGAGGTGCCTTATGCCTCATATTGAACAGTTAGCATCCCATGTGGCAGATCTGATTGCTGCCGGTGAGGTGGTGGAGCGCCCTGCCAGCGTGGTCAAGGAACTGGTGGAGAATGCCATTGACGCAGGTGCATCTGCTATTGTAGTGGAGATCCAACGGGGTGGCATGAGCTTGATCCGCATTACCGACAACGGCTGCGGCATTGCGCCGGCTGAGTTGCCTACTGCTTTTTTGCGCCATGCGACCTCCAAACTCCGCACAGAGGAGGATCTGAGCAAGATCGGCACTTTGGGCTTTCGCGGTGAAGCACTGGCCGCCATTTCTGCAGTCAGCCGTGTGGACATTCTGACGAAGCAGCCGGGCAGCGATGTAGGTGCATCATTGCATCTGGAAGGCGGTGTGCCCGCTCAGGTGCAGGAGATAGGCGCTCCGGAAGGCACTACCATTCGTGTGCAGGACCTGTTCTATAACACCCCTGCTCGTTTGAAATTTATGAAAAAAGACAGCGCTGAGACAACGGCTGTGGCAGGCCTTATGCAGCATCTGGCGCTGTCCCATCCGGATATTTCCTTTAAGTTTATTAAGGACGGCGTAGAGAGTCTCCATACCCCCGGCGACAGTCGTTTGGACTCCGCCGTGTATGCCGCTTTGGGCCGTGACTTTGCCAAGGGTTTGGTGCAGGTGAAAGGCTGCGGTGGGGACATTGCCGTGGAAGGCTTTGTGACCGCACCGTTAAACGGTCGTGGTTCCCGCTCCATGCAGATATTTTTCGTGAACGGTCGTTTCATCAAGTCCCAACTGCTGACGGCGGCACTGGAAGAGGGTTATCGCAATCAGATCATGAAGGGGAAATTCCCCGGCTGCGTGCTGAATATCACATTGCCGGTGACGCAGGTGGATGTCAATGTCCATCCCGCCAAGACCCAGGTGAAATTTGCCCGGGAACGTGATGTGTTCGATGCGGTATACCACACCGTCATGGATGCGCTGGATGCCAAAGGCGGTGCCGTTTCCGCACCCAAACGAGTGGAAGAGCAGCAAAATCCCCGTCAGGATTTCTTCCAGACCATGGACGCCAAGACCTATCGGGAGAGCGGTGCGCAGAGCAAACCCCAGACCGTGTTCCACCAGACCGCCAAGCCGGCAGAAAAGGCGGTTTGGAATACGGAAATGCGTGCGGCTGCAAAGGCTGCGGATGTGCAGCCTACTCTGCCGCGTTATGAGATAAAACGGCCTGTGGCGTCCGCATTGGGAAAGGCCCCGGCTTCTGTGGCAGCAACTTCCGTGAAAACAGAACTACTTGCCGTGCAGGAAGAAAGACCTGCGGTGAGGGAAGTTTTTGCTCCTGTGACGGAGAAAGCCACAAAGGAGCCGGAAAAGCGGTTTACCCCTGCTATTCCGGTGGTGCAGGAGCGCCTTGACCTGCCACAGCAGCAGACCATTCAGCCGCCTATGGAAGCACCGTGGCGCATGGCGGGCGAAGTGTTGAATACCTACATTATCTGCGAGGATGAGCATCATAACGTTTGGCTGATCGATAAGCACGCCGCCCATGAGCGGGTGAATTTTGACCGGATGAGATCCGCCAAGGAGCCGCCGATGCGCCAAACCTTACTGCAGCCTATCGTGGCAGAACTGTCCCGAGAGGACGGCGGTTTATTGTTGGAAAATCAGCATTTACTTTCCCAGTTCGGCTTTGGCATTGAGGACTTTGGTGACAGCGCTGTGCTGGTGCGGGAAGTGCCTGCGGATATAGACGCTGCCGACACCACCGCTACTCTGGAAGAGATGGCGGAGAAGATCCGAACCGGACGCAGCTTGGAGGAACGCAGAGAAAATTTACTGCACACCATGGCCTGCAAAGCTGCCATCAAGGGCGGTTGGAAGAGTGACCCCTCTGAGCTGAAAGTGTTGATCGAGAAGGTCCAAAGCGGCGAAGTACGTTTCTGCCCCCATGGCCGCCCTGTGGCGGTGAGACTTACCAAGTACGAACTGGAAAAAATGTTTAAGCGTGCGTAAATCGCGGAAAGGAGGGCCTATGGCACCGAAAATTGTCTGCGTTGTAGGCCCTACTGCCTGCGGCAAGACCACATTGGGCATCTTACTGGCAAAAAAATACAATGGTGAAGTGGTGTCTGTGGATTCCATGCAGATCTATCGGGGCATGACCATTGGCACTGCCGCCCCCACAGAGGAGGAAATGGAGGGGATCCCTCACCACATGATCGCCGTGGCGGATCCGGCGGAGCAATGGTCTGTGGCTCGCTACGCGCAGGAAGCCATCCCCGTGATTGACGACATTCTGGAGCGTGGCAAGCTGCCTATTTTGGTGGGCGGAACGGGCCTTTGGCTGGATGCGGTGGTGAAAGGCAACAACTTTGCCGGCGGCAGTGCGGAAGACCCCATGCGTGCCCAATTGCAAAGGGAATTTGAGGAGCAGGGCATTGAGCCACTGTTGGAGGAACTGCGCCAAGTAGATCCCGTCAGCGCCGAGAAGCTCCACCCTGCCGATACAAAGCGGATTTTGCGGGCATTAGAGGTCTACCGCACCACGGGCATGACCATTACCGCCCACAATGAAGCCACCAAAAGAATTCCGCCCAGATATGACGCAGTCTGGATCGGCCTGCGGTTTCAAGAGCGTGATGACATGCGGGCGCTGATCGATCTGCGCGTGGATAAGATGGTGGATGCAGGGTTGCTGCAGGAAGTGCAACAGCTGCTGCAAAGCGGGATCCCTAAGGAGTCCACAGCGTTGCAGGCCATTGGTTATAAGGAGTTTACCGGTGTACTGGAGGGCGAAAAGACCACAGATCAAGCACTGGAAGAGGTGAAGCTCCGCTCCCGGCAATATGCCAAACGGCAACTCACTTGGCTGCGGCGCAATCCGGAGATTCACTGGATCGAATGGAAAAAAGAACGAGATTTTGTAAAAGCACTACAAAATTCGACGGAAATATTGTCTGCTCATGGCATAGGATAAGCCATGGAGCGGACAACCGCTCCAAAATAGAAAAAGGAGCGGATACATATGCAAACCAAAGTACAAACAAAAGCAAATTTACAGGACATTTTTCTCCTTCGGGCCAGACGGGACAACCTGCCGGTGACCATGTTCCTTATGAATGGATTTCAAATGCGTGGCACGATTACCGGATTTGATGCCTTCGTGGTGGTGCTGGACAGTGAGGGACGGCAGCAGATCATCTATAAGCATGCCATCTCCACCATCGCACCGCTGCGCCCGGTAGATTTAACGGAGGAAACACTGTCCTGAGAGGAAATGCCCGAAAGGGCAGCTACTGAAGAGGACATTATGAGGCATATTGGAACGAAAATTTGGATGCTGGTCATTACGGTAGGCGTTCTGGCCTACTTTGGCGTTCAGGTGATGCGCTATTACGATGATCCCTTGCTGACAACGCCGGCCTACACGTATCTGGCGGAAAACGGAAGTCAACTGAGTGGATATGTGGTTCGAACCGAACAGGTACTCCCGGATGAGGGCAACGGTCTGCTGCGTCTGGAACGTAAGGAAGGCGAGCGAATCAGCAAGGGCGGCACCGTGGCGGTGGTGTACAGCAATCAAGACGCTTACGACCGGCAGGCTGAAATTGAGCATTTGGATGAGCAGATCAGCCAGTTGGAATATGCACAGGAATCCATGTTAGGCTCGGAGATATCGCTGAAATTGGACAGCCAGATCATGCAGAATATTCTGCAGTATCGAAGTGCTGTTGCGGCGGATCGACTGGATGGCGCAGAGGAGCACGGACATGAGCTGCGTTCCTTAGTGCTGAAGCGAGACTATACCTATTCCGACGATGAAAACTTGAGCGAGCAATTAAGGACGCTGCAGGCGCAGCGGAAAGCATTGCGTGCGAAGTCTCAAGGCGCTGTTCGTAATATCAAATCTCCCTGTTCCGGGTTGTATTCTGCAGTAGTAGATGGATATGAAACGATTTTGACTACGGACATTCTCTCTGAGTTGACTCCCAGTCGCCTGGCCAACCTGCAGCCGGATTCCAACGTGCATTCCGCAGTTGGAAAGTTGGTTACAGATGATGCATGGTATTATGTGGCAAGCATGGACGTGAAGGAAGCTCAAATGCTGAAAGAGCGCGCTGCAGATTTGGAAAAAAAGGGCGCAAGCCTGCTGCTGCGCTTTGCAAAGAATATCGATCGAGATCTTCAGGTAACCATTCAGAGGATCAGTGCAGAGGAAAATGGCCGCTGTGTCGTGGTGTTCCAGGGGAAAACCTATCTTCAGGAACTGACATTGTTACGGCAGCAGAGTGCAGAAGTGATTTATAAAACGGTAGAAGGTATCCGTGTTCCCAGCGCTGCGCTGCGTGTGGATGTCCACCGGGAAGAGGATAGCACCGTAGAGATCCGCACAGTTGGCGTGTATTGTGTTGTGGGCGCAAAGGCGGCATTCAAGCCGGTGGAGGTCCTGTACAGCGGTGACGATTATTCTCTGGTGCGGGCAACCGCAACCACGGAAAAGCTGCGTTTGCGGAACGGAGATGAAGTCGTTGTAACGGCAAAAGACATCTTCAGTGGAAAAGTCATTGGCTAAGGGCTGAGAAAGAGGCGTTTTCATGTCGATTCGGGATAATATTCTTCAGGTTCGTTCCAATATTGCTGCAGCGTGCCGGGATGCAGGGCGCGCTGTGGAAGAGATCACGCTGGTGGGAGCCAGCAAGATGAATGACAGTGCCGCCTGCCGGGAGGCGATTGCAGCGGGGATTGACGCATTGGGAGAAAACCGTGTGCAAGAGATGACGCAGAAGCTGCAAGAAAATGCCTATGCGGGCGTACCGTTGCACTTTATTGGCCATCTGCAGCGCAACAAAGTGAAGCAAGTGGTAGGCAAGGTCGCACTGATCCAATCTGTTGGCTCTCTGGAATTGCTGGAAGCCATTGAAAAAGAAGCTGCCAAACAGGATCTGGTACAGGATATTTTGCTGGAAGTTAACATTGGCGAGGAAGCGGCGAAGAGTGGTTTTTTTGCCAAAGAGCTGCTGGATGCAGCAAAGCAGTCAACAGCTTGCTCCCACATCCGCGTGCTGGGGCTTATGGCAATTCCACCGGCAGAGAGTGATCGAGACACCAATATACAGTATTTTCAGAAAGTTCGGGCACTTTATGTTGACATCAATGAAAAAGTGTTCCATAATAAATTAGAATGTCTATCTATGGGTATGAGTGGCGACTATGCGGATGCGATCCGCTGTGGTGCCACCATGGTTCGTGTGGGCACTGCAATTTTCGGCACCCGGAACTATACCCTTTGATTTTTCAGAGGAGGTCTCGCAATGAACATTTTGGACGAGCTGAAGAAATTGACCCACCCTTATGACGATGAGGATGATGATTTCGAGGAATTTGAAGATGTAAAAGACACCTTTGAGGATCGTCGCGGCAGCAAGGCCGAGGAGCGCCGGAATAAGGTTGTTAACATCCATGCGACCACTCAGCTGAAGGTGGTTCTGGTAAAGCCGGAGCGGTTCGAGAATGCCTCTGAGATTGCGGACCAGCTGAAAGAAAAGCGCACAGTGGTGCTGAATCTGGAGTCTACCAACAAGGATGTTGCCCGCCGTCTGATCGATTTTCTCTCCGGTGTTGCCTATGCCGGCGAGGGCAAGATCAAGAAGGTCGCTGCCAATACATACATTATCACGCCCTACCACGTAGAGCTGGAAGGCGATTTGATCGACGAACTGGAAAGTAACGGTCTGTATTTCTGATAAAGGGGGATCCGGGATATGTTGACACCGCAGGAAGTATCTACCCATGCCTTTTCCAAGGCAATGATGGGTGGCTACAATATGGCCATGGTAGATGAGTTTTTGGATGAGGTGACGGACGATTATACCGCCCTTTATAAAGAAAATGCTGCGCTAAAAGCCAAGATGAAGGTTTTGGTTGAGAAACTGGAGGACTATCGTGCCACGGAGGATTCCATGCGTGCCGCCTTATTGGCCGCACAAAAGATGGCAGATACCATTGTGCATGAAGCAGAGTCCAAGCGCGACCAGTTGATGACGCAGGCTGAGATTGACGCCCGCCTGAAGATCAACTGCATCAAGCAGGAATTAGAGATGGAGCAGGCCCGTCTGCTGCAGGGAAAACAGGAACTGGCACAGTTCATCAGTGTCAGCCGTACTGCCTGCGAAAAGGAGATCGAGCTGCTGAACCGCCTTGCCACGTTGGAGCTGACGCAGGAAGTTGAGGAAGCGCCTCAGGAGCCGGCTACCGTGGAGGAAATTGAAGAGAACGTGATGGCTGCGTTTGAAGCGGAAGAATCTATCGCAAAAGCGCAGAAAGAGCCCGAAGAAACCGATGAAGAGAGCGAAGACGAGGACGATTATCCCGAAGGCGACCCCTTTGCCATCGCGGAAGATCTGGAGGCAACGCGCCAGATCAATCTCAACGAATTGAAATTCGGCCGCAACTACGGTAAGGATGATTAAGATGAAAAAGCGGCTCTGCTGAGCCGCTTTTTTCTTGGAGGATACCATGGAAAAACCAATTGTTGCTTTTTTGTATGACTTTGATAAGACACTTTGCACCACTGACATGGAAGACTATGCGTTCATTCCCAGCTTAGGACTGACCCCAAAAGAGTTTTGGCCGATTGCCAATGGCTTCGGTTTTCGGAACCGTATGGACGGAATCCTGGCATTCATGTATACCATGATCGTGGAATCCGAAAAGCGCGGCAAACCCATTACTCGGGAGCGCCTGGTGGAGATGGGACGCAGTATTGAACTATTCCCTGGTGTGCGAGAATGGTTTAAGCGGATCAATGCCTTTGGCGAGACGCAGGGCGTGCAGGTGGAACACTATGTGATCTCCTCGGGCCTGCGAGAGATTATTGAGGGTTCTGGAATTGCGGAGGACTTTAAAGAAGTATATGCCAGCGAATTTTACTATGACGAGAGCGGCCGCCCTGCATGGCCCAAGCTGGCAGTCAACTTTACCGCAAAAACCCAATTTGTTTATCGCATCAACAAGGGCGTGTTGGACGTATCTGACGATAAGACGCTGAACGATTCTATGCCTGACGACAGTAAGCGTGTGCCGTTTACCAACATGATCTATGTGGGCGACGGCCTCAGCGATGTGCCTTGCATGAAGATGATGCGTGCCTATGGCGGGCAGGCCATTGCGGTCTATCAGGACGCAAACCGTGCCGGCGTGGAAAAGCTGCTGCAGGATGGCCGTGTGGACTTTATCTTCCCTGCAGATTACAGTGAGGGCAGCGGATTGGATGAGACAGCAAAAGAGATCATCCGCAAAATGGCGGTGGTGGACCGGCTGCTGGAAACCAATGCCCGACAGCTCCGTTCTATTGGCAGCGACACACTGCCCAATCAGGTCGGCCTATTCTAATCTCTCAAATCAGCATACCGCAGTCCGCAGGAAAGAAGTTGCGGACTGCGCTTTTTCGTTGACAGGTTTCTGCAAAGAAGGCTACAATAAGAAAAAAGAATGCTGGGGAGGTTGCAAAGATGAAATTTGAAAAGATTGGCTTCATTGGCTGTGGGAATATGGGCGGCGCAATCGCAAAAGTGTGTGCCGGTAAAGGAGAACTTTATCTTGCCAATCGCACCGCAGCCAAAGCGGAAACATTGGCTGCCCGGATTTGTGGTCATGCTGTGGACAATCAAACGGTTGCATCGACCTGCGACCTGATTTTTCTGGGTGTCAAACCACAGATGATGCAGGATATGCTGACCGGAATCGCACCCGTTCTGGCAAAACGCTCAGACCGCTTTGTGCTGGTTTCTATGGCGGCGGGATTGGAAATGTCCACAATCGCAGAGATGGCCGGCGGAGATTATCCCATCATCCGTATTATGCCCAACACTCCTGTGGCAGTGGGCGAAGGTGTTGTCCAGTTCTGCACCGTGGGTGTGACTGAGGCAGAACAAGCCGCCTTTGAAGAACTGCTGAAAGATGCGGGCAAGGTGGATACTTTGCCGGAGCAGCTCATTGACGCTGCTTCCGCCCTTTCCGGTTGTGGCCCTGCCTTTGTGTATCCCATCATGGAGGCCATGGCAGACGGTGCGGTGGCTTGCGGTCTGCCCCGCGGCAAGGCAATGGAATATGCTGCCCAGACACTGATTGGCGCCGGCAAGCTGATGCTGGCATCCGACAAGCACCCCGGTGCGCTGAAAGACGCCGTTTGCTCCCCTGCCGGTTCTACGATTCAGGGTGTTCGTGTGTTGGAGGAACGTGCCGTACGAGGTGCCATGATGGATGCGGTCATTGCGGCGTTTGAGAAGAACAAACAGCTGGGAAAGTGAGGGAAATCCATGAGATTTCAAACATCTGCCTGCATTGAGGCAATGTACGGTGAATTGCCCTTTTTGGAGCGTTTTGCAGCCGCAAAGAAGGATGGCTTTGATTTTGTAGAATTCTGGAGCTGGACGGATAAAGATTTGAGTGCCGTAAAAGCTGCGGCAGAAGCGGCGGGGATCGGGATTTCCGGCTTCAACGGAGATGCGGACTTTTCTCTCATCAATCCCTCGCACAAAGAGAAATATCTGGACTTTCTGCGTCAGTCTGTGATGGCGGCAAAACAGGTGGGCGCCCATAGCTTGACGATTCACTCGAACGCCTTGGGCGAGGGAGGATTGGTGTCCGACCTGTGCGAAGAGGTCAGCGACACGGTGAAACTTTGCACCATGTTTGAAAATCTGCAGCGGTGCGCCGATATCGCCGTGGAAAACGAGATGGATCTGAATTTAGAGCCGCTGAACATTACAACCGACCATGTGGGGAACTTCCTCGCCACCACCCAAATGGCGGCGGAGCTGGTGGAAATGATCGGCT